>NZ_JBSAXD010000030.1:0-107555 GCF_053427715.1 Burkholderia sp. MR1-5-21 | reverse complement strand
CGTTGGCCACGCGTGAGGGCGGTTATCGGCTGGAGTTGCTTTCGGCAACGAGGCATGCGGGCCACGACGACGTGTGTCGCGAACACCGCGGGAAGCACGACGGCGCCGAATACGACCGCCGGCGTCGCGCCGGCTGCCGCAGTAAGCGTCACCAGGGGTGTCCAGTGAGCGTTGTCGCGAATCATCAGAATTGCACCCCGAGGCCGAGGTCGATGCGTGAGAAATCGCGGTTGATCTTGAAGCGCTGATAGTCGACCTTGAACACGACGTTCGGATTCAGGTAGAAATTGGCGCCGACCGTGTAGACGGTATCGTGCGGAACGGCGAAGCCGTCCGGCAACGAGAACCCGGAACCGACACCTTCATAGCTCGAGGCCATGTTGTACTTCTCGTAGCGGGCGAACGGCGCCAGACGGTAGCCGCCGACGTGCGCGTTGCAGGCCGCCCGCAGATACCAGCCGTAGAAGCTGGCCGGCATCGGATTGGTCAGGGTCCGCCCGTTCGCTGCCGCGGTCGCGGCGGCGGCCGCGTTCGCCTCGGCCGTGTGCGAGAAGCTGCCGTTTGCATAAAGCGCCGACAGGTCCCACGGCCCCGGCTGATAGCGTGCGTGCGCTTCGTACAGCGTCACGCGCTGGCTGCTGCCCATGTCGGGCGTCGCCTTCACGGTGCCGCCGTTGAACACGCTGGCTGGTCGCGTCGACCTGGCTCTTCAGCGTCGCCTGATCGGCGGCGGTCTGTTGCGTGGTTTGCGCCTGTTGCTGCTGTTGCGCCTTGAGCTGGGTGTTCTCCTGCTTCAGTTGCGTGAGTTCACTACGCATCTCCAGCAGTTGCTGAGCCATCTGGTCGAGCTTGGCCTCGAGTTTTTGCGTGGAGGACGGGGACGCCGCATCGTCGAACTGCTGGCCGAGCGGCACGGTTTTCCGAAAGTGCATGGATCGCACCCCGCTGCATGGCACGGCGTGGAGTGCGTCACTCGTGAAAACGGATGAATTGTGCCGACGACCACACCTTGCTGTCGTTGCGCTGCCGCCCGAAGAAATACACGGGGCGATGCCCGAACCGCGCATTGCCAGGCGCGACGTCGATGTGGCCCGCGAGGTCGACGGGCAGCGGCTGGTCCGTGAGCCGCTCGATCGCGACGAACAGCTCGGTGCCGCCGAGCGCGTGCGTTGCCGCGCCGCGCGCAAGCAACTCCGCGCCGCTCATCTCGAAGCGGAACGCGGGCGCATGCGCGAACGGATTGCGCTGCAGCGGATCGCCGGTCTTGACGAAGCCGTCGATCGTCCCTTCGACCACGATCGTCGCATTGGCGAGGTTGCCGACGTCGATCTCGATGCTGTCGGCATCGCCGTAGGTGTCGCTGCGGAACTCGATGTCGGTCGCACCGGTGCGCCATGCCGATTCCTCGACATGCTCGAAGCCGTTCGACCCGAAACGGTGGATCGTGCCGTTGACGACGCGGATCCGGCCGCGCCATGCGGCCCAGCGGTAGCGATCGCGGATGCGCGCGCCGCCCCAGCGCACGCGGATCAGGCGTTCCGCATAGCCGAGTTCCGCATGCAGATCGCGTTCCCACAGCAGGCCGTTGTGATCGTAGGCGGCCACGTATTCCCAGCCCGCGTCGCCGAGCAGCCGGTAGTCGAGCCGAGCGGGCCCGCGATGCGCGAACGCATCGCCTTGCCAGTGATCGACGCAGCGCACAAGGATCGCGCTGTGCTCGCCGGTGGTTGCCCACGTGCGGCGCGCGCGCAACGCCTTGCCGACGCTGTGCCGGTCGAGCGCCGTCGCGAGCACGCCCGTCAGCCCGCCGTGCACGCCGAACACCTGCACGCCCGGCGCGCCGCCGCCCGGCCGGCCGCGATGCTCGTCGCCGCTTGCGGCCACGCCGAGCCGGTAGCCGCGCGCGATCACGTCCTGGTACAGCCAGCCGAAATGCCCCCACGACGACGCGATCTCGACGAGCCGTTCCAGTTCCGGGTGATGCCAGTCCGGAATGTAGCGGCGGCCGCCCACGTGCGGCATCACGAGATGCTGCGCGGCGTCGTCCGCATACGCGTCCCACAGTTCCTCGACAGGCCAGCGGCCGAGCTCGACCGCGCTGCCCTTCATGTCCTCGTTCCACACGAGCGTGCGGTTGTGCTCGCCGCGCGCGTTGTACGGAAAGTCCGGCCGTGCATCGCCGAGGAACACGACGTTGTGGTCGCCGCCCGCGGTCGAACTGCCGCACCATTCCTGCACCGGATAGACGACGAAGCGGCCCGGCTCGTTGAAGCGTTCGACGGCGTCGACGCCGAGCTGCCAGTTCTCGTCGGTGATCTGGAAATCGTTCGCCGTGTAGCCGAGCACGTCGATGCCGCCGATGTCGCGCGCATAGCCCGCGTTGTACTCGGGGCTGTTGGTGCCGACCGTGTCGTGCGCGTGGACGTGCAGGTCCGCATACAGGGCGCGCGGCGCGGGCAGCGACGCATCGACCGTCAGCCGCGCGTGCGCCGCGCGCACGTCAGGCCGCGCGGGGACGTCGGCCACGATGCGCAGAGTGCCCGCGTCGACAGGCAGGTCGTCCACCGCGCAGGTCGCGAATCCCGCGTCGGGCAGCGCATGGTCGCGCCGGTAGACGGCTGCACCGCGTTCGTCGTACGCGATCACGCGCGCGATGCCGCCGACGTCGCGGCACGCATTGCCCCAGCGGTCCTGCAGCGACAGCCGGAACGGCGCGCGCGTGCCGGGCCGCACGAAGCGCGGGCCGTTCAGCAGCACGTCGGACGGCACCCCGGGGCGGATATCGATCGACACGTCGCCGGGCACCGCGACGAACCGCGACGTGCCGAGCGGATCGACGTAGAGCCGGAACCGGAAGTTGTCCTCGGCGAACGTCTGCACGCGCGTGCCGGGGCCGCGGCGGCGGTCGCCGAGGCGGATCACGATGCGATCGCCGGCATTCACGTAGCCGTCGACGATATCGACGATTACCGCCTTCTGGAACGGCCGCTCGTGTCCCTTCTGGTCGAACCGCACGTTGAGCGCCTGCACGGTGGCCGGGCTCTGCCCGGGCACGAGCGGCGCCGCCTGGTATTCGGCGCTGATGTAGTTGGCGGCCGTCGGATCGCTCGTCTGGAACAACGCCCAGTCCGAATAGAACTTGAAGGTCGCCTTCAGCCAGCCGCCGTCAGCGATGCCGGACGAGCCGACTTCGTAGTCGAGCACGATCTCGCTCCAGTCGCCGGCTTCGACGCGCGCGACGTTGCAGCGCACGCGCCCCGCGAACGGCAGGCTTTTGTGGCGTTCGTACAGGCCCGTCGGCGCGACGTGCGGGCCGAGCCGGTCGCGCAGCGCGGCGGCGCGCGCGTCGAGGGTGTCGTTGGCTTCGTTCATGGATGGTCTGAGAAAGGTCGAGGGAAAGAGGCGCGCGTCGATGTTCAATGCGCGAACGGCCAGGGCGCGGCCGGATTCCAGACCGGGACGCCGAGCCACGCGTACCACGGCGCGATCACGCACAGGCCGTACACGATCGCGATCAGCACCGACACCGCGCCGACCTTCGCGTAGTCGGCCGTCGAGAATGCGCCGCTGCTGTACGCGATCACGCCGGCGGTGATCTGCGTGGGCAACAGGTACGCGAAGCTGTCGGTGTCGCTGACGAGCATCGTGAACGCGACCGGATGCAGCCCGAGGCGCGGCGCCAGCGCGAGCGCGATCGGCGCGATCATCGTGACGGCCGCGACATTCGACAGCATGCCGATGCGGATCACGTGGGTGCCGAGCATCACGATCGCGATCGTGAGCCACCAGCCATGCCCCTGCGCGACGGCGTAGATGTGATCGGCTGCCCAGCCCGCGAGCCCCGACGAACTGATCGCAGCCGACAGCGACAGCGCGCCGGCCAGCAGGAACAGCGTGCCCCAGATCGTGCGCTGCTCGACTTCGCCCCAGCCGAAGCGCAGCACGCCGGGCGCAAACAGCAGCGCGAGCGCGACCAGCGCGACGATCTCCGACGGCAGGTGATGCAGCGGTTCGGTCGCCCACATCGCCGCGACGGCCGCGAACAGCACGAGCACGACGTGGTCGTTGCGCGAGGCCGGCGGCTGCGCGCGCCGCATCGCCGCAATCGCGCTGGCGCCGCCGGGAATCGCGACCGCCCGCGAGCGGAAGTAGAACTGCACCCAGCCTTGCGTGATCGCGAACATCCCGAGATACGGCCACTGCAGCTTCAGCCACGTGAGATACGAGATCCGGATGCCGAGCTGCTTCTCGAGCAGCCCGGCGACGACCAGGTTCGGCAGGTGGGCTGTCAGGATGCACATGCCGCTGATCATTGCGCCGTACACGAGCGTCTGGATCACGATCGCCTTTCTGGCGGCGCGCTCGCGCGGCGAATCGCCGAACAGCCGGACGATGCCGTTCGTGACGGGCAGCAGCGTGGCCGCGCGCGCGTTCGCGGCCGGCACGACCAGCGCCATCAGGCAGTTCGCCGCGAACATCGCCCAGATCACGCCGTTGGCGGTGCGCACCTTCAGGCGGTCGAGCAGCAGCAGCGCGATGCGCCGGTCGAGCCCGCACGCCTGCATGATCGCGGAGAACAGGAAGGCCGCGAGACACAGGAACACGACAGGCGCGGCGAAGCCGCTCGCCGCCTTCGGAAACGACGGGCTCGCGTGCGACAGGACGAGCAGCATCGGCAGCAGGATGCCGCTGACGCCGACCGGCACCGCGTCGGCGATCCACACGATCGCGACCCACGCGACCACCGCGAGCGTCGCCTTGCCTTCGGCGGACAGGTGCGCGGGCGCGGGCAGCCACCACGCGATCGCGAAGAACGCCAGCCACGCGGCGGCGAAGCCGATCCGTGCCCGCCATTGCGCACCGCGTTCGTGCGCGGCCGCGTGCGGATCGGCAGGCGGCCGCGCCGCCGGTTCGGCCCGTGGCGGCCGGCCTGCACGCGTGCCGTCGAGCGGCGGCGTGCCGATTGCGTTGTCTGTCACTGGTATGCTCCCCGTGCGTCTGGTCCCGATGCGACGGACCGGGCCGTCTGTCGAGATGTGATAATACGTATTAATACAAGTTGGGCGATCCAATTGCTTTTCATATCGATATCGGGATTCGCGCTGAGGGCGCGCCGAGCACACGAAGGAAGAACCGATGAGTTTGGTGCGTGACGACGCGACGTCGCTTTACGAGCAACTTGCCGCGACGCTGCGCGACGAGATCGAGCGGGGCGTCTACGAGCCGTCCGGCAAGCTCCCGTCCGAGGCGGAGTTGAGCGAGCGCTTCACGGTGAGCCGCGTGACGGTGCGGCTCGCGCTGGGCCGCCTGGCCGACGCAGGCATCGTCGAGCGCAAGCAGGGCAAGGGCACGTTCGCCGCGAAGCAGCGGCTGCGGCACCGGCTCGACGTGCTGCGCGGCTTCTACGATTCAATCGCGGGGCAGGGCGCGCGGGCACGCATGGAATTGCTGCGCATGGAGGCGTGCGACGTGCCGCCCGGCTTGCGGCACGCGTTTGCCGCGGACGTCATGCGCTGCATCTATCTGGAGCGCCTGCATTGGGTCGACGACGCGCCCGTTGCGCTCGCGCAGACCTGCCTGCTGCCCGAGGCGGGGGCCATTTCCCGGGCGCAGGCGGCGAGCCTGCCGACCTACGAGATGCTCGAGCGGCTGCTTGGCTGGCGGATCACGGACGCCGACATGTCAGTCACGGCCGTGGGCGCGCCCGACGATGTCGCCGCGCGGTTGCGCGTCGCTGCGCACGCGCCGCTGCTCGTATTGCGGCGCACATCGCGCCTGGCGGACGGCCGTACCTGTGAATCGACCGTGTTCCATATCCGGCCCGAGCGCTTCGATCTCGTCGTGACGAGCGGCGTGGAGGCGCGGTTCGTCGGCTGAAGTCGCGGCCGGGTAGCGGGTAGCGGGCCGCGCGCGTGTGCCGGCACTGCCTTGCGCAACGCGCAAGGCCGATGCACCAGTGTCCGCGCGAGCGCGTCGCCGGCAGCACGGCAGCAGCAGGCTGCCGCTGATCCAGCAAGCGCGGTGCGCGACGATGCGCCGGTGCAGCAAGTCGTCGGGCAGGTCGCGGCGCGCGTGTTCGCGGCGGAGGCGGCCGCCGTGCGCGCCGCGCTGCCCGCGCAACGTGCGTACGAGGCGCGGTTCGGCGGTGATCCGCAGGCCGAGCGCGACGCGAGCGTCGCTGCGGAACTCGAATCGGCGATTGCCGGCAATGGAGACTTTGATTCGGGAGCGCGTGCCCTATACACTGATTGCGCGACGACGCGCCGTCCGACACGACGCGGCGCTCGTCGCTTGCGTGGGATCGCCGGAAGGCGCCTGACACTGGCGACGGCATGCCGGCACACGTGTGCTGACGACTCCAACTGGAGCGGATCAGATGTCCGATACATGGTGGCGGGGCGGTGTCATATACCAGATCTACCCGCGCAGCTTCGCGGACAGCAACGGCGACGGTATCGGCGATCTGCCCGGCCTGATCGGTCGGCTCGATTACATTCGCGCGCTGGGCGTCGACGCGATCTGGATATCGCCGTTCTTCAGGTCGCCGATGAAGGACTTCGGCTACGACGTGTCCGACTATCGCGAGGTCGATCCGCAGTTCGGCACGCTCGCCGATTTCGACCGGCTCGTCGCCGACGCGCACGCACTCGGTCTGAAAGTCATGATCGACCAGGTGCTCAGCCACTCGTCGGATCAGCACGCGTGGTTTGTCGAGAGCCGTTCAGATCGCGACAATCCGCGTGCGGACTGGTACGTCTGGGCGAACGCGCGCGCGGACGGCACGCCGCCGACGAACTGGCTGTCCGTGTTCGGCGGGTCGGCATGGCAGTGGGATACCCGGCGGCGGCAGTATTACCTGCACAATTTCCTAGCGAGCCAGCCGGATCTCAACTTCCATCACCCCGACGTTCAGCGTCAGTTGCTTGAAGAAGTGCGGTTCTGGCTCGACAGAGGCGTGGATGGCCTGAGATTCGACGCGTGCAACTTCCATTTCCACGACCGGCGATTGCGCAACAACCCGCCCGCCGTCGCCACGCCGGCATTCCAGGCGTCGGTCGACAACCCGTACACGATGCAGCGCCACCGCTACGACAAGACACAGCGGCAAAACCTCGATTTCCTGAAACGGCTCAGGCGTGAACTGGATGCGCATCGCTCGGTCGGTCTCGGCGAGGTCGGCGACGACGACGCACTGACCACGATGGCGCAATACACCGCTGACGGAGACAAGTTGCACATGGCGTACAGCTTCGATCTGCTGACGCCCGAGTTCTCGGCGGCCCATGTGCGCCGCACTGTCGAGCGCATGGAGTCGAAGCTGGTCGAACATGGCGGAAAAGGGTGGGTATGCTGGTCGGCCGGCAATCACGATGTGCAGCGCGTCGTTTCCCGCTGGGGAAACGGCGCCGCAGGGCCCGGCTTCGCGAAGCTGGTCCTCGCGCTGGTCGCGACGCTGCGCGGCAGCGTCTGTATCTACCAGGGGGAAGAACTCGGCCTGACGCAAGCGGAGATTCCCTACGAGCGGCTGCGCGATCCGGCCGGCATCGAGTTCTGGCCGCGCTACAAGGGGCGCGACGGCTGTCGCACACCGTTGCCGTGGCAGGCGGACGAGCCGTTCTGCGGTTTCTCATCGGGCGAGACCTGGCTGCCGATTCCGGCCGAACACGTGTCGAAGGCGGTCGACTTGCAGGATCGCGACTCCGCATCGACGCTCGGCTTTTTTCGCCATTTCCTCGCATGGCGCCGGCGTCAGCGGCCGCTGCTCGACGGCAGCATCCGCTTCCTCGAAGCGCCGGAGCCGATCCTGGCATTCGAGCGTGAGTCGGACGCCGACCGGCGTCTGCTCGTGTTCAATCTCGGTGCCGACCCGCAGCGCTGGGCGTTGCCGGACGACTTGATCGCCCATCCGGCCGATGGCCACGGTCTCGTCGGGGCGACGCTGACGGGACGCCATCTGAAGCTGGCGCCGTACACCGCGTGGATCGGCCACGTTGCCCATGCGTGACACGCGAGCTGGCCGCACGCCGACTGCCTGTCTCGACGCGCCCATCGAGCAGCCATGAACGTCGACAAGGATTCCGGCAGCATGCGAATCGACCCATACAGCCTGGAGTTGTTCATTTCCGTCGTGCAGGAAGGCTCGATCGCCCGGGCCGCCAGCCGCAATCACATTGCCCCGTCGGCACTGAGCAGGCGCATCGCGGATCTCGAAGCCGCCATGGGCGTTCCGTTGCTCATCCGTTCGCCTTCGGGTGTCGCATTGAGCGAGGCGGGCCGCCACGCATTCTCACGTGCGGTATCTGTCCATGACCAGTTGCAATCGCTGGCGCGCGAAGTCCAGTCGCTCAGTGGCCAGGTTGCCGGCATCGTACGCCTGTATGCCAATGCATCCGCGATCGTCGGTTTCCTGCCCGAGCGGCTGAAGGCGTTTCAGGCGCGATACCCGCTCGTGCAGATTGCATTGACGGAGCAGATCAGCGATGAGGTCATCCGGGCGTGCATGGATGATCGGGCCGACGTGGGCATATCGGCGAGCAGCAAGACACCCGGGGGCCTGGAATCCTGGCACTTCGCCGACGATCCGCTGATGGTCGTGCTGCCCCCCGGCCACGAACTTGCTGCCCTGGTTGCGCCGACATTCGGCGACGTCATCCGGTTTCCGCTCGTCGCGCTTCAGGCGGGCGGCTCGCTGGACCAGCTGCTCAGGGAGCGCGCCGATGCGGCTCGAATGCCGCTCAGGCTGTCCGTCACCGTCAACAGTTTCGACGCGCAATGCCGGATGGTCGAAGCCGGGCTCGGTATCGGCATCGTTCCCACCAGCGCGGCATCGGCGTTTGCCGGGTCGCACGGCTTCGTGCGCCGGCCGCTTGACGAAACGTGGGCAACCGGTCGCAGCCTGCGGGTTCATGCGCTCAGGAAATCCTCCCGACTCAAGGCCGTGCAGGCACTGATCGATTCATTGAAGCAGGCCGAGGGATAACGAGGGCATCGCGGTTTGCGATGCCCCCCTTGCCGATCGAGCACTTGGTACGCGGAGGTCCGGCCGTCTAGATTTCCGTTCAAGGAGAGATCGGATGGCACAACTTGAATTGACCGGCCGGATGCTGTTTCTTTGCAAGGACCCAGAACTCGTCACGCTGCAGCTCGGCGGCGTCGACTTGCCGATGGTGGCCGCGCAAGCGCTGAGAGACGACGTTTCGACGGACGAGATCACACCGATGAGCGTGCTGACGCGCTTCGACGATCGCCTGGGTCGATTCCCGTACCTCGGCTTCAGAACGGGTGGGTGCAATCCGATTGGCCCCGACGCGATCCGCACGGGCGGCTTTTGCGTGACGGTTGCAGGGAACCGGTACGGAAAGGGCTCGTCGCGGGAACACAGCCCGCTTGCGGAATATCGCGCCGGCGTCCGGCTGGTGATCGCGAAGAGCTTCGAACGCATCTATCGTCAGAATGCGGACAACGTCGGCCTCTTCACGTCGACGGACTTCGGGCTCATCGAGCGGATCCAGCGCGGCGAGCCGATCGCGATCGACGAACTCGTCGCGTCGCGCGACAGCCTGTCGGCTTCCATCCTGCGAAGCGGCGGCCTGCTGCGCTACGGCGCGCAATACATGCGCGACATCCGGAGCGCCGCGCGGCCTGCCGGGACCGCACCGCGCACGCTCGCGGTGAAAATCCTGGAGCGTCATGCGCTGCGCACCGAAGGAACCGGCGAATCGCTGGCCCCCGGTTCCGGCATCTTCGTTCGCGCGGACTGGCGCTTCATCCACGAGTACTACACGGGCATGGCGACACACATGTTGCATGCCGTGTTCGGCAGGCCGCTGCCGCTGCACGAGCGCGAAACCATACTCGCGTTCGAGGATCACCTGTCCTATTCGCACAAGAGCGAGCTCCACGTCGTGAACGGCCTGCTTCCCGACGTGCGGGAACTCTCGGCGGCACATCGGCAGTTCGCTCGCGACTACGGGCTGAAGAACCATGGATACCTGAACGAAGCCGATGACGCCTTCGCTGAAGGATCCGAAGGGATCTCGCACGCGATGATGGCCGAGCGGTACGCGCTGCCGGGCCAGGTCATTGTCGGAACGGATTCGCATACGCCGCATAGCGGCGCGCTCGGATGCGTGGCGTTTGGCGTCGGCACGACCGACATGGCGAATGCCTTCGTTACCGGCGCGGTGCGGATGACCGTGCCGCAATCGCTGCGCGTCAATTTCAACGGCGCGGTTTCTCCTGGCGTCACGGCAAAAGACCTGGTCCTGCACCTGCTCGCTGAGCCCACGATCCGGGGCGGGGCAGGCGTGGGCAAGGTATTCGAGTTCGCGGGTGCCGCGATATCGCAGTTGACGACCGACGAGCGGACGACCCTCACGAACATGACGGCGGAACTCGGCGGCTTCACCGGGATCGTCGCGCCCGATGCGGAAACCGTCCGGTTCCTCAAGGAGCGGCGCGGCATCGATTTCGTGATCGAACCATGGATGTGCAGCGATGCCGGTGCTGCCTATGCCGAGATCATCGAGATCGACTGCACGGCGATCTCGCCGATGCTCGCCGCTCCCGGTGACCCGGGCAACGGCATGTCGCTGCGCGATCTTGCGGAACGTCCACGCATCGATATCGCCTATGGCGGCTCATGCACCGCCGGAAAGCGCGAGGATTTCGACCACTATCACGCGGTGCTGGCATGGGCGGCGGCGCGCGGCATGCGTGTCCCGTCCGACGTGAAGCTTTACCTTCAGTTCGGCACATCCGACGTCAGGGACTACTGTGTGCGGCGCGGATACATCGACGCATTCGAACGGGTCGGCGCCATCCTTCTGCAACCGTCGTGCGGCGCATGCGCCAATTGCGGACCGGGCGCTTCCATTCATGCCAGCCAGGTCACCATCAGTGCCATCAACCGCAACTTCCCGGGTCGTTCCGGCCCGGGCCAGGTTTGGCTCGCAAGCCCGCCGACCGTCGTGGCAAGTGCGCTCGCCGGCAGGATCGTTTCATTTGCGGAGTTGCAGGAGCAGTACCGGTGACGATTGCAGCCATGCGAGGAGACGGGATCGCTGCGCGGTCACGCGCGCCCGGCGCGTTGCATGCACATTTTCAATTTCGAAATCGTCGATCGAGACCGGCAGGTCAGTGCGTTGTGACACATTCAAACTACGATACAGGAGACAGACATGGCCATTCTGGAGGGCGCCTCGCAGCTGCGCGCCGCTGACCATGCAACACCCGCCGACAGGTCGACGCAAGCCGACACGGGCGGGATATCGGCACGCCTCGACAGGCTTCCCGCGACGCGCGCAGTCTGGAAGCTGATCCTGCTGCTCAGCCTCGGATTCTTCTTCGAGCTGTACGATCTCCTCTTTACAGGCTACGTTGCGCCGGGTCTCGTCAGGAGCGGGATCCTCACGCCGACGACCTCGGGTCTCTTCGCAACCTCGGGTGTCGCGAGCTTCATCGCCGCTCTTTTTTGCGGACTGTTCGTCGGCACGATCGCATGCGGCTTTCTGGCCGATCGCTTTGGCCGAAGGGCGATCTTCACGTGGTCCTTGCTGTGGTACGCCGCGGCAAACACGGTGATGGCGTTCCAGGACACCGCGAGCGGCCTGAATGTCTGGCGCTTCATTTCGGGCATGGGCATCGGTGTCGAACTGATTACCATTGGCACATACATGTCCGAACTCGCGCCGAAACACCTGCGCGGCAGGGCCTTCGCCATCTGTCAGGCGGTCGGCTTCTCGGCTGTGCCCGTGGTTGCGTTTCTTTCCTATCTGCTCGTACCCCAGGCGCCGTTCGGGCTCGATGGATGGCGATGGGTCGTGCTGCTGGGCGGTGTCAGCGCGCTCTTCATCTGGTACTTCAGGCGAAACCTTCCGGAAAGCCCGCGCTGGCTGGCGAGCAAAGGACGCGTCAAGGAGGCCGACGAAATCCTCGGCCGCCTCGAAGAAAGCGTCGCGCGTCAGCATGGCAAGCCGCTGCCCTGGCCGGATCCGTCCGACCCGGTGCCGGGAAAGGCCGGATTTGCGGACATGTGGAGATCGCCGTACCGCAAGCGCACGGTCATGCTCATCATCTTTCATGTCTTCCAGACCGTCGGATTCTACGGATTCGCGAACTGGGTGCCGACACTGCTCGTCAAGCAAGGCATCACGGTGACGTCCAGCCTGCTGTACACGACGGTGATCGGTCTTGCCGCGCCGCTTGGGCCGCTGCTCGGCTACTGGATTGCGGATCGCTTCGAACGCAAGCACGTGATCGTCGGCATGGCCGCGCTGAACATCGCATGTGGCCTGCTGTTCAGCCAGGTGGCCTCGGCATCGGCGATCGTGACGCTGGGCGTGCTGTTGACGCTGGCCGGCAACATCATCTCGTTCACCTATCACACGTACCAGCAGGAACTCTATCCGACTGCGATCCGCGCACGCGCAGTGGGCTTCGTCTATTCGTGGAGCCGTCTTTCGGCCGTATTCAGCGCGTTCTTCATTGCATACACGCTGAAGGAATTCGGTGTCACGGGCGTGTTCGTCTTCATCGCGGGTGCCATGACGCTCGTCATCGTCGCAATCGGCCTGATGGGGCCGCGAACCCGCGGTCAATCACTCGAGCGCATTTCGCACTGAACCGCGCACCGTTCGCGACGGCGGAACCTGTCGACGCACTTGCGTGCGTGGCCGCCGCAGCAGCGCTCGCGTGGCGGATCCTCTGCCAGCCGGAGGCAGAGGATTCCGCCGCGCAGGCAACCCGGCGGTCGCACGCGTCACCCGGCTCAAGTACCGCACGCGTGTATCAGGAACTGCTGTAACGCCGTGGCTGGCCCACTCAACTGCGCGCCCTTCAATTCGACGTCTGCCCGCACGCGTCGCAGCCTGCCCACGTTCAGGTGAATGTGGGAAAGCATCGGATTGACGGTCTGCGACCTGGGTGGTGCGTTGTCCAACAGCGCCTGAACTACGGGTTGTTCGAGCGCCGGGAGCGGCGAGCGGCTGGCATAACCGGTGCCTCAAAGTTCCACGGCAGGGGCAGCTCATGACTTCCCCTCAATACGCACGGCGCGGAGCCAATCCGGATGCTCGACTGGAAATCGGAGGCCGGCCTGCGGCCCCTGTGCGAACTGTTCGTGCGTTAGGCCTCACAGACAATAGCCGAGAGCATCAATGGTATGACCTGTTGAATTTCCGCACGACCGCCAGCTTTTCGCGAGAGAGCTTCGACAGACTCGGTCGATCCAAATACCACGGCTCCGTAGACTGGACCCGAGGAAATCTTTCCATTCCCAGGTCTGAAGATCGGGTCGCCCGGTTGGTATCCAAACACCGCGCGAACTCGCAGCCCGTAAACAGTGAGATCCGTCGCATGCTTGGGACGAAACGCATTGACCGAGTTCGGCTCGACGCGAATCGGAGCGGGGTCAATCGACTGATCATTGATGAGGTTGCCAATGAACGCGTGTGCATTTGATTTGCAAGTGAATTGCTCATCGAGCGTGCGCGCGAACACCGACGGCGTCAAAATTCCGGCCCCCGTTACGGTCAACGAAATCAAAGGGAAAAGAAGGAGCCTTTTCATGGTATCGCCGTGGAACCTCGACGTCGCAAGGTAATCTTCGAGCGCGAACGCCTACAACGCGACTTGCATGATGTCGAGCGCGACACAAGGCGACCTACGCTCCAGTGAACGCTGCAGATCGGCGGGCAACACCGCTGTCTCGGCTGCCGTAAATCCGATCTGCTCGAAGTAGGGCGCGGCACCAGCGGGGTGTACGACCAGTGACTCGATCCCGCTCTGACGCGCGTCGGCGACGAGGAAAGAAAGGATTAACTCGCCGAGCCCCGCCAGTCGTGCGCGTCGCGCAACGGCGATGCCTCGAAGTAACGCGACCTTGCCATATTGCTCGAGGCCGGCGCATCCAATGATGCCCTCACTGTCCCTGGATACCAAATAGCCATTGATGTGTTCGCGGACGCCATCGACGGGCAATTGGCAGGTACGCAGCAGATCCTCAACTTCGGGCACGTCTTTCTCGGTTGCATAGCGGGGACGCATCACACCATCTCAACAAACAAAACATTGGTATCGATCCTATATCGCTGCTGTCGTTCGTGCGCTTAGGGATACTTCGTAAGGTGACGCCCGCGCCGAAAGTATTGGATAGTGCATACGTAGGATCGAGACTCGACAGCCCTGTTTCCTCCCACAACTCACATTACGTGGCAACCATCGCGGATTCGCTACTTTTGATGGCCCCGCCTGGCAACGACCAGCGCGTCGCAGTGCGCGCGAAAAGCAAAATGTTGTGTCCTTGACGGCACACGATGGTTTCCTGCTCCGTTACGGACGAGGTATTGAACAGAGAGATGCGTGCGTAAGCCATGGACGACAGCGGTGCGGGCTGGGTTCGCAACCGCATGGATGACTCCGCGTGGAAGCGCCGCTGCAAGGCTCGCACTGGCGGCTCACCGACATGCGGAATGGTTACACGACGGCGTGCCGGCCGCGCTAGTCGACGAGTTCGAAGTGACAGGCGTGCAACCGCCCTTTGCGAGGTTCGACGATTTCGTTCGCATGCCGACGCTGTGGCCTCGCAATCCAGTTTCGTCTGACGTCCGTGCGTGTCGCTCGATTCATGGCATCGCCCGACGAGAAGGCTAGAATCACGGTTCAGACTGATGCAGGACGAGGGAGCCATGAAGGACGCATTCGAACGCCGCGCACTGTTGCTGCACCTCGGCGACGTACTCGAGGCCATCGAACGGTTGTCGGCAGGTGGCGAGGGCGAGCGCAAGACGCTGCACCAGTTGATCGCGGCGAACGAGGCGCTCGCCAGCCTCCCGCTGCTGCAACAGGTGTCGCAGCAGATGACGCTGCACGAGTTCGTTCAGCGTGCAAGCGCGGCCTTTAGCACTTGGCCGCGAGCATTGCTCGAGCCCGAACTGAACCGCGAACATCTCGCCTCGATGGTCCAGCGGAATCTGTTCGCGGGTAACCCAGCAGGGTGGCGTGCCTATGTCAGGGGATTCAAGCCGGAGGTGGCATGGTTCGGCGACGGGCTGCCAGCGGGAGACACAGACGCAGAATCGCGCGCCGACACGTATGACGCAGTAGAAGAAGATGCGCGCGCGGATGAGCCCGCAGTCGTTGGCGACGTCGAGCGCGACGAAGCGTCCACGATGTATGAACGGGAGAGCGTCGAGAGCGGGGGGCCCTTTTATCCGTCGTGGCCATGGAAGTCGTCGACATGACAGATTGAATGGATGGATGAGCTGCCGCGCCGCGTGTGGGGCTCGACCTGACGCGCGAAGGCGGAGCAGCAAATCCTTGAAGCGCGCCGTACTGGCCTAAGGCTGGTGTTGACCGCCCCCGGGGGTTTGCCCTCCGTCGTTGGCGGTGGCACGTTTTTTGACGCGCCCCGTACGGTCATTTCGTAGCTGGCGATGAACGTGGCGTGCTTCCGGACCTTTCCACGCCATGTCCGACGCGTGCGGCTCAGCGCATTCGCTACGAATCAGGCCTCACGGTACGTACCCTTGGCCTTGGCCGCATGGATCGCCAGAATGTCCATCAGGGCCGGACTGAGGCAATCATAGGGTTCCAGGCCTTTGTCGCGCAGCGTCTGGCGTACGTCGGCCATGGCGGACGGCGGCGTTCCGCTCTCGATGATGGACGAGACGAACGCCGCGAAGCCAGGGCCGTCCCAGCCGGCATCATTCGACAACTCGGTGTGAATGAAGTCGAGCCCATAAAAGGCATGCGCGTTGTTCTCGATACGGCCGAACAGGTGCGTGCCGCAGACGGTGCACGCATGTCGCTGGATCAGCGCGCTATCGTCCACGACCTTCAGCTTTTCTCCATGCGCAGTGACCGACACCTTGTCGCGGGGCACGACGCCGACGACTGAAAACAGTGCGCCCGCGGGTTTCCAGCATTTGCTGCATCCGCATGCGTGATTAAACGCGACCTGCGAATCGACCCGGATCTCGACCGGTTCGTCTGCACACTGACAGCGCAGCGTGCCACCAGCGAAATTCTCGGCGCCTTTCTGGATGCCGCGATCAACCGACGGGTGAATGGCTACGGTCATGGTCTGTCTCCTTTCGTGAGTTTCAGAAATGAACGACGGTCCGGATGGATTTGCCTTCGTGCATCAGGTCGAATGCTTCGTTGATGTCGGTGAGCGGCTTCGTGTGGGTCACGAACGGTGCAAGCTCGATCTTGCCGGCCATCGCGTCCTCGACCATCCCCGGCAATTCGGAGCGGCCTTTGACGCCTCCGAAGGCGGTGCCGAGCCAACGGCGGCCGGTGACAAGCTGGAATGGGCGGGTAGCGATTTCCTGGCCGGCGCCAGCCACGCCGATGATGACGGATTGCCCCCAGCCGCGGTGCGCGCATTCGAGCGCGGCGCGCATCACGTTGACGTTGCCGATGCACTCGAAGCTATGGTCGACGCCCCAGCCGGTCATCTCGACGATCACCTGCTGGATGGGCTTTTCAAAGTCATTGGGGTTCACGCAGTCGGTGGCGCCGAAGGCTCGCGCGAGGTCGAACTTGCCGGAATTGGTGTCGATCGCGATGATGCGCCCGGCCTTGGCGAGTTTGGCGCCCTGAATCACGGCCAGACCAATGCCGCCCAGTCCGAATACGGCCACGGAATCACCCGCCTGCACCTTGGCGGTGTTCTTCACCGCGCCGAGGCCCGTGGTGACTCCGCAGCCCAGCAGGCAAACCTGCTCCGGGTTCGCCTGCGGATTGATCTTCGCCAGCGAGACTTCGGCGACGACGGTGTATTCACTGAACGTCGAGCAGCCCATGTAGTGATAGATGGGCTGGCCGTTGTAGCTGAAACGCGTCGTTCCATCGGGCATCACACCCTTGCCCTGGGTTGCCCGCACCGACACGCAAAGATTGGTTTTACCGCTCTTGCAGAACAGACACTCTCCGCATTCGGCGGTGTACAGCGGGATGACGTGGTCGCCGGGTTTCACGTTCGTCACGCCTTCACCGACTTCCATCACGATGCCGGTGCCTTCGTGGCCCAGCACCACAGGAAACAGTCCCTCCGGATCGTCCCCAGACAGCGTGAAGGCATCCGTGTGACACACGCCGGTATGGGAGATCTTGACCAGCACTTCGCCCTTGCGAGGCGGTTCGACGTCGAGTTCGACGATCTCCAGCGGTTGACCTGGCGCAAAGGCAACAGCAGCACGTGATTTCATAGCAGTCCTGTTGAAAATGAAGTCGGGCGACTCGGCGAGTTGGCGATCCCTCGTCAGTCAGCGCAAGTAGGATCGAACGAGCGTCACGATGTCATCAATCGATCCCGAAGAGGGCGGTGCAGCATCCGCGAGCTGGGTGAACTCCTCGCGCAAATGGCTTTCGAGTACGCCAGCCATGACCCCATTGATCGCGCCGCGGATTGCTGCCAATTGCTGAAGCACCGGGCCGCAGTCCGCTCCCTCTTCGAGCGCGCGCTCGAGCGCGTTCAATTGCCCGCGAACTTTACGCACGCGTGTCAGGACGCGCTTCTTCTCTTCGGGGGAATGCGGCATGGTGTCGTGAAATTCAGGATACTGGGTGGAAGTATATGTCGATACTGGGCGGGAGTATACGACACGATTGTCGATGTTGGCCTGATATGTGATCAAACCGATCTCCACGCAAACGGCCGATGCACTTGAGACCGCCTATCCGGTGCGACGGCCCGGTCTGCGCCAGGTTCCGACGAAATCGGCAGGCAGGTCGGCAACAGGCCGAGATGATGGCGGCGTGAGGAACAGTCGGTCTTGTGGACAGGACTGCCAGGGCAAATCGTGTTGACCGTCACCCCCTGCGCGACTTCGAGCGCAAGCGCCTTCGTGAAGCCATGCATACCCGCCTTGGCCGCCGCATAGTTGGTCTGCCCGATGGAACCCGTCGAGCCATTGACTGACGAGATGTTGATAATGCGGCCCCATCCGCGTTCAACGATGCATCAGAGGTCTGTGGACGTTGGCGGCTGAGCGATCGCACACGGCACCCAATGCCAGTGATTACCGCTTCGTGGCCGGTGCCGCCGGCTCGACGGTGCGCTTGACCGATTTCGCGGCCGCGACTGCGGCCATGTCAAAACCGCTTCGGGTCACCTCGACCGCCTGTTGCCCGGTTCGCTGCAGCGTTTCGTAGAGCGTGTTGGCGGCGGTCATCGCCGAATTCAACGCAGCCATGGCGGCCTCGGAGCCGGCGGGCGCACTTTTCGCGACATCCGCCACCAGCGTCCTGGCCTGGTTACCGTACGCTTCCCACTGAGCCAGCCCCAACCGCGCAATTTCGGCTTGGGTCGCCGTCACGATTTCAACCAGTTGACGACTGTAGGCTTGTATTTTTTCCGCCGTGGGCGCGGCAAGGCCGGCCTGCAGTTCGAGCCATTCGCGCGGCTCTTTTACCGACAAGGATTGCTTGGCCTGATCGAGCGTATCGTCCATCGCGGACCGCATCGCCTGCATGTTCAACCGGGCGAGCTTCTCGACGCTCTCGACGATGCTATTGGAGACGCCGAAGAGCATCTCGACGTTGGCCTTCTGGGTCGCAGCAAACTGCTCAGGGGTATACATGATGAAGCTCCTGTAAGGGGCCGCGCGCATGCGACACGGCGGCCGTCGAGCAATACCACGTGGAGGATCGCGCAGACGCACAGGCCATGCGCTGCATAGGTAGCTACGTCACCTGCGAACGCAGGTGGTCAAGCTTGGTGGAGGATCGGCTTCAGCGATACCGTGCGACGGCCTGCAGCACGGCATCGCCGTCGCGGGTGAGCCGCGGACGCTGCTGCCCCGACGCAAGCTGTTCCAGTGCAACCAGTTGCTGTTCCAGCAGGGTGTCAAGCTCTTCGCGACTGAGATCGATCTGATCAGGTGCGGACTTGACCAACATCAGCGTGGCGAATTCATGGGGACTCAGCATGGCTGTCTCGCAGATGATCTGGATCAACGTTGCTGGAAGGTAGGAATTGTCACAGTCGCGCCGGTGGCACTCCAGCGTTGGTCGCAATTCCTGTCGCTCTGGTCTTGCGAAATCGGCGGATTCGAACACCAGAATGACTATGTTAGTCCGTGATCAGGAATGGTGCCGGATGAATAAAATTGATAAATGACACATTGGTGATAGGTCATGTTCTTGTAAGAAGATACGATGACCGTGTTTACCGCTGCCGATGTACGGTGCTCCGCGTAGAAAGGCCGGTCAGAAAGTCAAACAAGCCATAGCACCACCGATGTCCGCGTGTGATGCGCCCCGATCGGTCGCTCGTCAGGGCGACCGAAAGCACTGTGCCAGGCGCCCGGCACGTGGCGCCGGAGTACCTGCCGCGGCACCGAGTTGAGCGTCGATACGCCTTTTGAGCGATGGCGTTTCATATATGAATATCGGCCCGGCAAATCGTGAGTTCATGGCCTGCAACCCTGGGCGACCCGGATCATGGATGACAAAGAGCGACAAGGCGGCGTCAACGACTGCTCGCGCGCGCTGGATGGCGAGACGGAAACCGGGTCCCAGTAGGGATTCCGGCGACGGCGCGAATAGCTGAATGTGGATACGCGGCTATGCAGTTGGAGCGCTGACGGTTTCAGCAAAATAACGCGACTTGCCGCACGCCAGTCATTGCCGACTTGCCTTTCTTTGTCATTGCAGAGCGATGACCGACGCGTAGCCACGCCCTTGCAGGGCGCGCGAGTCTGCGCGATATTGGTCGTGATGGCTGGTGCATGCGCCCGCCTGGAGACCGCGATGACAAACCGGCTCGCTACAGAAACCTCGCCTTACCTCCGCCAACATGCGGATAATCCGGTGGACTGGTATCCGTGGAGCGAAGAAGCATTTCGCCGCTCCCGCGAGGAAGACAAGCCGATCCTGCTCTCCGTGGGCTACGCCGCGTGCCACTGGTGCCACGTCATGGCGCACGAGTCGTTTGAAAACCCGCGCATTGCCAGCCTGATGAACGAGCACTATGTCAACGTCAAGGTCGATCGGCAGGAGCGTCCCGATATCGACGACATCTACCAGCAATTCAACCAGATGACGGGACAAGGGGGCGGCTGGCCGCTCACCGTGTTCCTCACGCCGCAGGGTGAGCCGTTCTTCGGTGGCACCTATTTCCCGCCGAACGACCGCGATGGCCGCCCGGGGCTCGCACACGTGTTGATACGTCTGAGCGAAGCCTGGCAGCATCGGCGAGAAGGGCTGCGCGACATTATTGCGCAGATTCAGGAGGGCTTCCGACAGCTCGATCAACCAAACCTGGGCGGGCATGCCGCCGAAATCGAGGATCTGCCGGCACAGACGGCCCGTGCCCTGGCATCGGACACTGACCCGGTCCATGGCGGGCTGGGCGGCGCGCCCAAATTTCCGAACCCGAGCTGTTATGACCTCATCCTGCGCGTCTATGAACGAAGTGGCGAGCCGGTGCTCCTTGACGCACTGGAACGCACGCTCGATCACATGGCGGCCGGTGGAATCTATGACCAGCTTGGGGGCGGGTTCGCCCGCTATAGCGTCGACCCGCACTGGACCGTGCCGCACTTCGAGAAAATGCTCTATGACAATGGCCAGCTTGTGAAGCTGTACTCGGATGCCTACCGCCTGACCGGCAAGCGGGCGTGGCGCCACATCGTCGAGGAGACCCTCGCCTATGTTCTGCGTGACATGACGCACCCCGATGGCGGCTTTTATGCCGGCGAAGATGCGGACAGCGAAGGCGAGGAAGGCAAGTTCTATGTCTGGACCCCCGCCGAGATCAAGGCAGTCCTTGGCGAATCCGAAGGTACACTGGCGTGCCGGGCCTACGGTGTGACAGAACACGGCAACTTCGATCACGGCGCCACGGTGCTCCACCGCGCGGTCGAAGAAGACGCGCAGGAAGCGCAGTTGGCGGGCTGGCGCGAACGGATGCTGGCGGCGCGCGCTCAACGTGTGCGTCCGGCGCGGGACGACAACGTTCTCACCGGCTGGAACGGCCTGATGATCGAGGGGCTCTGTGCCGCCTTCCAGGCGACGGGCAGCGCCGAGTATCTCGGCGCGGCAAAGCGTGCCGCGATTTTCATCGAGAACAGGCTGACACTGTCCGACGGCGGCGTGTTCCGGGTCTGGAAAGACGGCATGGCCAAGGTGCCGGGGTTTCTAGAAGACTACGCCTTCCTCTGCAACGCGCTGCTCGACCTCTACGAATCATGCTTCGACAAGCGCTTCCTCGATCGTGCGATCGAACTTGCGACGCTCATCCTCGACAAGTTCTGGGACGACGGGCTGTATTTCACACCGCGCGACGGCGAGCGATTGGTGCACAGGCCCCGCGCACCATACGACGGCGCGTGGCCGTCGGGCATCTCGTCGAGCGTGTTTGCCTTCTTGCGTCTGCATGAAGTCACCGGCCTCGACTTCTACCGTGACCGCGCCGACCACGAATTCCGGAGATACGCGGCCGCGGCCGGCAGAGCGCCAGCCGGCTTCACCCATCTGCTGGCCGCCAGAGACTTCGCGCAACGCGGCCCGCTCGAGATCATCTTTGCCGGCGACAGATTGGCCGCTGACGCACTCGTCACACGCGTTCACCGCGCATACCTCCCCGCGCGCGTGCTGGCCTTTGCCGAAGACGTGCCGATCGGGCGGGAGTGCCACCCGGTCAAGGACAGGCCTGCGGCATATGTTTGCCGAGATCGCACGTGCGCTGCACCGGTAACCGACGGCAACGCGCTCCTTGAACACTGTGCATCCGGAAGGGCATCGAGCGCGGATTTCTCAACGGCGGGCTGAACATGTCGTGTCAGCCGAGAGTCCAATAGATTGTTGTTTTCGACAGGGTTCTGCCATGTCTCACGCTTCATTTGTCCACGCTCACGCTGCCCACTCCGATTGGCGGGTGGCCCTGGCCGAGTGCCAGAGGCAGATTCAAGCCAAAATTGCGGCGCGTGCGGCCCTGCAGGATGAAACCGAGCAGTTCACCCTAGGTTGGTGCTACCTGAGCGACTATTACGCACCCGAGTCCGAGGCAATCCTCGATGAACTGCACCGCGCTCTGCCGGGCATCGCGTGGGTCGGCACGGTCGGTGTCGGTGTGGCCGCGAGCGGCATCGAATACATCGACGAACCGGCCCTGGTTTTGATGGTCGCGCCGCTGCCACGGGACTCGTTCCGGCTATTCTCCGGCCTGCAGCCGCTGCCTGCGATATCCTCCGGGTTCGCGTCCCATACGGCGCTGGTTCACACCGAGGGCAGCACGCCGGACCTGCAGGAATTGCTGCACGAGCTGAGCGCACGCACGAGCACGGGTTATCTCTTCGGCGGCCTGTCCTCGGCGCGAAACCGTCCGCTGCACATCGCGGACGGCGTGTTCACCGGGGGGCTGTCAGGCGTGCTCTTCGGCCCCGAGGTCAGTCTGATCTCACGCGTGACGCAGGGCTGCCAGCCCATCGGGCCGGTGCGCACCATTACCCGGGCCGATCGCAATCTGGTGGTCACGCTGGATGACAAGCCCGCACTCGATTGCGTGCTCGAAGATCTCGGGCTCGATCGGGATCTGCCACCCGATGCATTGTCGGAGGCGCTGTCTGCCACCTTGGCGGGCTTGAGCATCGGCGCCGAGGACGTGCCGAAGGGTCCCGGAAAGTTCGGCGCGGATACACTCGTGCGGCACCTGGTAGGCGTGGATCTCCAGCATCGGATCCTGGCGCTTGCGGATCGGGTCGAGCCCGGCATGCATCTGGCCTTTTGCACGCGCAACCCCGAAGCCGCCCGGGCCGATCTGGTGCGCATTGCAATGGAAATCCGCAGGGAGCTGGAAGGCGGCACGGCGGGACACGTGTTGGGCGCCCTGTATGTCAGTTGCTCGGGACGGGGCGGCCCGCACTTCGGCGCGCGGCATGCGGAGTTGCAGACGGTGCGGGATGCGCTGGGCGACGTACCTCTGGTGGGCTTCTTCGCCGGCGGCGAAATCGCAAGAAACCACCTTTACGGCTATACCGGGGTACTGACGGTCTTTACGAGCGGGAATTGAGGCCCCCGGACATGGGTATACAGTGGGAATTCTGCAAAAACCGCTGCCGCATACGTGGAAATCGAGGCGATGCCTGCGCCTCCATCTTGCTGGCACTCCGGCCCGATATGCGAACGACCGATCGTACGCCGCGCTACCCCATCCATGCACGCCCTTTTCGAACCCTCGCTTGTCAATGACGCGTTTGGCGACCCAGGCCTGTACGTGGACTTTCGCGACGAACGGCGCGCGCTCCTTTTCGATCTTGGCGATATCACCAGGTTGCTGCCGCGCCACCTGATGCGTTTGTCACATGTGTTTGTCACCCATACGCACATGGACCATTTTTGTGGCTTCGATCACCTGTTGCGGGTGATGCTCGGGCGCAAGGCTGGCATTGTCATATTCGGCGGACCCAACTTCCTCGAACAAATCGAACACAAGCTGCGCGCCTATACCTGGAACGTGGTCCATCGTTACGAGGTCGAGCTGGTGATCGACGTGCGCGAAATCGGTGAGGGCGGCGGCGGGCAGCGCGCGCTCTTTTCAAGTCGCAGACGGTTCGCCCGTGAAGCCAACGCGTCCTTTGAACGATCTGATGACCTGGTGCACGACGAAGCAGCCTTTCGCGTGCGTGGCCGCTTTGTCGATCACGACATCCCGTGCGTTGCATATGTGATCGAGGAGAAGGCCCGCGTCAAAGTCGCGAAGGACCAGCTCGCCGCCCTGGGTGTGTCGGCGGGTGCGTGGCTGCGCGAACTGAAACATGCGGTGCTGACCGGCGCGCCTGACGAGACGCCCCTTCAGGTGCAGTGGCGCGACCGGCATGGCGAGCACACCATGACACGACAGGTCGGCGAACTACGTCACCTGATCCTCGCCATTGTTCCTGGGCAGCGCATTGGCTACGTAACGGACTTGCGCTACACGGAATCGAACGTAGAGACCCTGTGTCAGTTGATGCACGATGTGGACCTGCTTTTTATCGAGAGTGTCTTTCTTGACGAGGACAAGGCGCACGGTCTGCGCAAGAACCACCTGACTGCCCGCCAGGCCGGACTGATTGCGCGCCGGATCGGAGCCCGGGCGGTCGTGCCGTTCCACTTTTCGCCGCGTTACGAAGGACGCTCGGCAGCACTGATTGCCGAAGTGCAGGGGGCATGGTCCGGGATGTCGGCGCTGGATGGGTAAAGGCCTGGTGAGACGAGGGAAGCTTCACGAACGGTCGCGCGCTCATCGCGCATTCGGGGCCGACGATTTCCTTTCAGGGGAACCCAGGCGCTCCAACGACCAGTATGCGCAACCGTGCCTCTATACTCACAGGTGGACGTACGTCCATTCTGGCGCTGCGCTTGTGCGGATGCCATGCGGTTCGACCGCGCGTTGTGCAGCGCGCAAACGCCGAACCGGCCCAGTGCGCCGCGCGCGCGGGCGCCGACCTGGGACACCATGCTGACGCTATCGAACGTTTCGAAAAGCTATCCGGGCACCCAGCCGCGCAATGTGCTGAGCGGCGTCAACCTCGAATTGAGCGCGTGCGAGTGTGTGGCGATCATGGGTGAATCCGGCGTGGGCAAGTCGACACTGCTGAATCTGGCAGCTGGGCTCGACCGCCCCGATACCGGGCAGATCGTTTTCGACGGACAGGATCTCGCGTCGCTCGACGACGATGCCACCACGCTGCTGCGCCGGCAGAAGATGGGCTTCGTGTTCCAGGCGTTTCACGTGCTGCCGAATCTGAGCGCGGCGCAGAACATCGCGCTGCCGTTGCTGCTGAACGGCGTGCGCGCAACGGATGCGTCGGCGCAGGTGGCGGCCGCGCTGGCATCGGTCGGACTCGAAGGACGCGCCGATACGATGCCGCGCGAGCTCTCCGGCGGCGAATTGCAGCGCGTGGCGATTGCGCGTGCGCTGGTTCACCGGCCACGCCTCGTGCTTGCGGACGAACCAACCGGCAACCTGGATCACGACACCGCGATGCGTATCCTGCGCCTGCTGCGCGAGTTGACGCAACAGTGCCGCGCTGCCGCGTTGCTCGTCACGCACTCGGCGGTGGCGGCCGCGACGGCCGACCGAATCCTGCGACTGACGCCGCGCGGGCTCGAGCCGCATGTACTCGGGCACCATGGAAGCGCATGAGCGATGCGTGCCCCGCAAGCCGTGCCAGCCATTCGTTCACGCAGACGATTCGCCGGACCCCGTGCATACGGCACCGTGCTTGTCTTCGGCGAGACGCGCCGCCACCCGTTGCGGGCATTGGTGGCGATACTTGCGATCGCAGTCGGCGTCGCGATGGGCTACGCGGTCGATCTAATCAACCGCGCGGCGCTCACCGAACTGTCATCGACGGTCAATTCGCTGATGGGCAATGCCGACGTCGAGATTCGCGGCCCGCGCGCAGGCTTCGACGAAGCGCTGTACCCAGCCATCGCGCGCCTGCCGGACATCGCGATGGCAAGCCCTGTCGTCGAGGTCGATGCGCCGGTGGCGGGCCGCAGGACACCGTTGAAGCTGCTCGGAATCGATGTTTTTCGTGCTGGCTTCGTGACGCCGAATCTGGTCGGACGAAGCGGGAACGCAGGTGCTGGCAGGCTCGACCTGCTGGACCCGGATGCGGTGTTCCTGTCGCCGGCGGCAATAGCATGGACCGGCCTGCGGCCGGGCGAACGCCTTGTGGTGCAGGTCGGGCTTCAATCCGTCGTGTTGCGCATAGCCGGCGCGCTGCCTGCAACGGGCGATGCCGTGCGCGTCGGCGTGATGGATATCGGCGCGGCGCAGTGGCATTTGCAGCGGCTCGGCACGTTGCAGAGGATCGACATCAAGCTCAGGCAGGGTGTCGACGTCGACGCGTTCAAACGCTCGGTCGTCCAGCTTCTGCCGGCCGGCGTCGCTGCGGTGACGCCGCTCGACAATGCGCGTCGCACGTCACAGCTGTCACGCGCATATCGCGCGAACCTGAACGTGCTGGCATTGGTCGCGCTGTTCACGGGTGCGTTTCTCGTCTTCACGATGCAGGCGCTCGCCGTGCTGCGGCAGCGCACGCAGTTCGCGTTGCTGCGCGCGCTCGGCGTGACACGCCGTGGCGTGCTCGGTCTCGTCGTCGCCGAGGGCGCCGCACAGGGCGCGCTCGGCGCGCTGCTGGGTGTCGCGCTCGGCTTCGCACTTGCGGCAGCCGTGCTGCGTTTTGCCGGCGGCGATCTCGGCGGCGGCTATTTCGAAGGCGTGCAGCCGGCGGTGCACTTCGACCCGGGGGCCGCTTCGATGTTCTTCGCGCTCGGCCTGTGCGCGGCGCTGCTCGGCAGCGCCGCGCCGGCAGTCGAAGCCGCGCGCGCGCAGCCCGCGCAGGCGCTGAAAGCAGGCGATGAAGAAAAGCCGCTCAAACGCCTGCACGCATCGTGGGCCTGGACGAGCGCACTATGCGCAGTCGGCGCGGGTCTCGCGCTGACGCAGCTGCCGCCTGTCGGCGGATTGCCGGTGTTCGGCTACATGGCGATCGCGTTGCTGCTGCTCGGCGGCATTCTTGCAATGCCCTTTGCCGCCCGCACCGTGTTCGACGCGCTGCTGCCTTCACAACGTGCACTGCCGCAGTTGGCCCTCGCCCAGCTTGCTCACGCGCCCGGTCGCGCGGCGATCGGGCTGGCCGGCATCGTCGTGAGCTTCAGTCTGATGGCGGCAATGACGATCATGGTGTCGAGCTTTCGCATTGCGGTGGACGACTGGCTGCAAGTGCTGCTGCCCGCGCCGCTTTACCTGCGCGCATCGCCAGGCGGCGACAGCGCGTACCTGTCCGCAAACGATCAGGCTGCGATCGTGGCGACACCCGGCATCGAGCGCGCCGAATTTCTGCGCGCGACGCAGATTTCGCCCGACCCGCGCCTGCCGCCGGTCAGCCTGATTGCACGGCCGATCGACCCCCGCAATCCCGGCGCACGCTTGCCGCTCGTAAGCGCGCCTGTCGTGCCGCGCGTTGGTGAACCTCCGCCGGTGTGGGTCAGCGAGGCGATGACCGATCTGTACGGCCTGCATCCTGGGCAGACCGTGGCATTGCCGGTCGCCGGCCAACGCGTCACGTTCACGGTGGCCGGCATATGGCGCGACTACGCACGCCAGTTTGGCGCGGTGGTGATCGACGAGCGCGACTATCGGCGGCTCACGCATGATATGCGTGTCACCGATGCGGCGTTGTGGCTCGCGTCAGGTGTCACGCCATCACAGGCGATGACGCGTCTGCGCGCGCGCATCGCCGGCGGACAGCAGCTCGCGTTCGCCGAGCCCGGCGAGATTCGCGCGGTGACCCTCAAGATCTTCGATCGGAGCTTCGCTGTCACCTATCTGCTGGAAGCGGTCGCTGTGTTGATCGGCCTGTTCGGCATCGGCGCGAGCTTCAGCGCGCAGGCGCTGGCGCGCGCGAGAGAGTTCGGCATGCTGAGGCACATCGGCGTCACGTGCCGTCAGATCGCCGCGATGCTTGCGCTCGAAGGCGCGCTCCTCGCCCTGCTCGGCGTGCTGTCCGGTTTGCTGCTGGGATCGGTGATCGCGGCGGTGCTCGTGTATGTGGTCAATCCGCAGTCGTTTCACTGGACCATGAGCCTGCATATGCCATGGGGACTGCTGGTTGCACTTGCGTCGGCAGTCATCTGCGCCGCCGCGCTCACCGCACTATGGAGCGCTCGCGCGGCCATGTTGGTGGACGCGGTGCGTGCCGTGCGCGACGACTGGTGATGCAATGAACCGGCGCACGTTTCTGCTCGTTCCTGCGGCGCTGGCGCTTGGCTCCCGCGCGTCGGCCGGCACACCGGACTACCCTCAAGTGGTGAACGGACACGCGCTCGAGTTTCCACGCGACTACGGCGCGCATTCGCGCTTTCGGACTGAATGGTGGTATGTGACCGGCTGGCTGCAAACCGATACGAGTCCCGCGCTGGGTTTTCAGGTGACGTTCTTTCGTTCGCGGCCCGCCCTGGACGATGCGAACCCAAGCCGGTTCGCTCCGTCGCAGTTGCTGTTTGCGAATGTCGCACTAAGCGATACTCAGGTGGGCAGCTTGCAGCACGCCCAGCGCGCCGCGCGTAGCGGTTTCGGCCTCGCCGAAGCGAGCGAAGCGGATACCGACGTGCACGTCGGCGATTGGTCGTTTCGGCGTGACGCCAACGGACATTACGGTGCCCGTGTCGCCGCGCCCGATTTCACGTTCGCGCTCACGATGCGCCCGGCGCATCCGGTGCTGCTCAACGGCATATCGGGCTACAGCCGTAAAGGCCCGCTCGCGAACGAGGCGAGCTACTACTATAGTGAGCCGTGGCTGCACGTGAGCGGCACCTTGCTTCGCCGGGACAAGGCCAACGGCCGGACGGAGCCCGTGCGCGGTCACGCATGGCTCGACCACGAATGGTCGTCGGCGCTGCTGGATGACAACGCTGTCGGCTGGGACTGGATCGGCATCGATCTCGATGACGGCGGCGCGGTGATGGCGTTCGTGATTCGCGACAAGGCGGGCCGCAAGTTCTGGGCGGGTGGCACGCTGCGGGACGCGAATGGTCATACCCGCGCGTTATCGCCGGAGAACGTCCGCTTCACGCCGCTGCGCTGGTGGCGCTCGCCGCATACGGAAACACGCTACCCGGTTGCAATGCGCGTCGATGCGGGTGAGGTGCGGCTGCTGCTCACGCCGTTGATGGACGATCAGGAGCTCGACAGTCGTGCGAGTACGGGAGCGGTGTACTGGGAGGGCGCGGTGACTGCATTCGAAGCGCCGTATCGGGCGCATGCCCGGGGGGCGGCAAGCGCGATTGAAGGAACAAGCGGAACTGACGCGCGCGCCGGAAAGAAGCTTGGGCGGGGGTACCTTGAATTGACCGGGTATTTCCGCCGGCTGGATCTGTAGCTCAGAAATGCTTTGCGGTGCAGAGCGGCATATTCGACGGCCGTGACCTGCTGGTGGCCTCTGCTGCCGGCCGCATCAAGCACACTTGAATGGTGACCGTAGCGCGGCAGGCAAAAAATTGGATCCGTCATGAACCTGGAGGGTTTGCCGATCCAATCCTCTGCTGATATAAAGGATTCGTCTTGCCCCGGCCGTTACTGGCACTTTCTGGACGACGGACGCATTCGCCGGCGCGCAGGCCAGCGCCAATCTCTACTCGCTCGTCGAGACAGCGAGGAACGCGCGATATTCGGTCTGTCGTCAGAATCTTGTGTTCACGTTATTTTATTGCCTCGCCGAATTCATTTAATGTTGGCCAAACGGTCGGCCGGCGACGGATTCATTCAACTCTTGCGGGTTTGCCACGGATGTCTGACGAATACGAAGTTCATGGCCCTCATGACCATGCGGTGGAACATCACGCGGCTCACGGTGGCGATCAAGGTACGTCGCGCATCGCGGTGCTGACGGCCGTGCTTGCCTGCTTCGGCGCGATATCTGCCTATCAGAGCGGTGCCGACGAGAGCCTCGCGCTGCTCTACAAGAATGACGCCGCGATCCGGAAAACCGAGGCTGCGAACCAGTGGGCCTACTATCAGGCGAAGGGCGATAAGCAGAACCTCGCCGAACTCGGTGCGGCGTTGAGCCCGGACACGTCGCCGCAGCGGAAGCGGTTCGAGGCGGACGCCGCGCGATACCGCGCCGACAAGGCGCCGATCCGGGCACGTGCCGAGGCGCTCGAAAAGGAAGTCGAAAAGAACAACGCGGCGAGCGAGGCGCGGATGCACCGACACCATCGATGGTCGCAGGCGACGACCGTCATCCAGATCTCGATCGCACTTGCGGCGATCACGATCCTCACGCGGCGGTCATGGATGCAGGGTCTGTCGATCGGCGTGGCTGCGATCGGTATCGTGATGGCGGGGTTGGCGTTCTTTGGGGTTTGATTGACGGCGAAGCCCGAGCACGCTAGTCGTATCCCCTTGTCTCGTCCAAGTTTCAGGCGCTTAACGGTTGTTTGAACGGCTGTGCGTCAGCTCGTCGACCAACCGTGGACGCCGTTCGTCGCTCCAGCGACGCTTTGCGCTTTTCTTCGGCGCTCTTGATGAACTCGGATAGTTCGCGTTCCATGGCTGAATCTTTGGCACCCGGTTTCCACGTCGCTGCTCCGTGCCGGCGGCGCGTAGCCCGAGCCAGCGCCAATGCGTAGCTAGCCGCCTTGGCACATTCGTATTCAACCTGGTCGCAAAGATCTATGGGTTCACTGAATTCCCGATATGCGTGCACGTACTCGCTGGCCGAGTGCACGGTAGCCGGGTACTCGCGTAGCTCGGAGATCACACTGCGGCTCAGAACATGCCAGTGCACCTTGTCCGGATAGCCAAAGGCGGGGATGGATACAGCCTTGCTGGCTTCGTAGCTCATAGGGCCGATCGGCACCGCTGCCGCCCAAGCGGCCTTATGCATCATTGTCCGACAGGTTCGAGCGTAACTTTCCAGCGATAACGCGAGTTCCAACGCAGTGTCGCGTCGCTGACGCCTGCGCTCCCTGGCATCCCTTGCTGAGATCCACGCGAGCGTTATGGCTGAGCCGACTGCCCCTGAAGCCAGCGCCAGACTCAATGGAGTATTCCAGCTGAGTCGTTGTAGAAATTCAAGCGATTGCTGCCACATGCGATATGCCTCGGACAAAGAGGTGCACAGAGTATAAGCAACCGTTTGCGGAGTATTCGGGGCCAAAAGGGCAGTGTGTGTTTTCACCACAGACACATCAGTTGGGCGACGCGCATCTTGACAGGCCGGGGCAAGCCTCGGCACTCGTCAGCCCAGCTCTATGGGAGGACGTGTCAAAGATCTCCTCGTGGGGAAGTGCGTGTCCTCGCCACCTTCAACGCCCGGAGCCCTTGGTGAGAGCGGCTTGCGCCGCTTTTGGATTCGCCTGCCTGCATCCCTTCCGGGATGGCAATGGACGGATTCATCGGTTCCTTGACACACGCGGGCGTTTCATCTCGCCTGGCCGGACGAACCAATTTTGCAGACGCTGTCTGGAAAATTCGCAGCCCCACAAATTGTCCCGACGCTGTCTGCACATTCAGCTGGGCACCGGCCTGTCGCCGCCCCCGCGCGAAATGTCCCCTGAGCTTGTCACTCGGCCTTGTCCCATTGCGGCGCGAAGGCCGGATTCACGAGGCGCTGATCCTTCGGCAGGCCGGCGATAAGCGCACGATCGTCGTCGTCCAGGTCCACGTCGAGCGATGCCAGATTGGCGAGCTGATTGATTCGTCCGCCGGCCTTCGGCATGGCGGCCACATTCGGCTGATCGAGCAGCCATTTCAGTGCGACCTGTGTCGGCAGCACGCGATGCTTGTCGGCGAGCCGCTGCAGTTCCGGGATCTCCGACACCCTGTTGCGTGCGAGCGGACTGTAGGCGATCAGCGTCATGTCATGCTGGCGGGCAAACTGCAGCAACCTCGTCTGGCCCAGCAGCACGTGGTACTCGACCTGTATCGCAGCCAGCGGCGCTTTCATGTTGTCGACGACCTCGTGCATCAGCGCGAGCGGAAAGTTCGCGACGCCGATCGCGCGTGCTCGCCCTTGCTCCTTGAACGATACGAGCGTGTCGATCGTCTCGGCGAGATTCCAGTCGGATGCCGGCCAGTGGATCAGGAACAGGTCCACGTAGTCGGAGCGCAGCGCACGCCGGCGTATTGAGCCGGCGCGACCGGGCGTGGCTCTTGCATGCTGAAACACGGTACCGGAATGTCCGTCAGCCGTGCGTGCTTTCGCACGTCGACCGGCGCGGCGTCGCGCCTGCGGGCGACGTGCCCGTCGACGCCGCACCGCGTCGCGCAGCGAACTTCGCGATACGCCAGCCGAACACGATGGCCGGGCCGAGCGTCGTGCCAGGGCCGGGGTAGGTACCGCGGAAGATCGACGCGAGATCGTTTCCGCACGCGAAGAGGCCGGGAATCACGCGCCCTTCGACATCGAGCACCTCGCCATTCGCCGTGCCGCTCAACCCCGCGCTGCACGCAAGGTCGGCGGGCCACACGGTCACCGCATAGTACGGCCCCGCGCCGATAGCCCGGATGCATGGATTCGGCTGTTGCGCCGGATCGCCGTTGAAGCGGCTCATCGGACTGCTGCCGCGCTGGAACGCCGGATCCTTGCCTTCGGCGGCATCGCGGTTATAGGTCGCGACCGTGCGCGCGAGACCGGTCGCGTCCACCTGCAGCTTCGCCGCCAGTTCGGCCAGCGTCGTGCCCTTGACCAGATAGCCGGCACGTTCGAAATCGGCGATGCGGGCCGCGCTGCGTGCCGGCATCAGCAGGCCGAGGCCCCAGGTATGGACGAACGCCGCATCGACGATCAGATGGGCCGGCACGCTCGGCCCGTTGCCGTCGTCGCGCAGCATCCCCATCACGAAGTCGTGGTACGAGTTCGACTCGTTGACGAAGCGTTCGCCGCGGCTGTTGACCGCGATGAGGCCGGGCTTCGCGCGGTCGAGAATAATATGCGGCCAGACGCGTTCGCCGTCGCCGCTGTTGTCTGCGCCCGGCGCGCGGCGGATCGAGCAGGGCATCCACAGCCCGGGGCTGTCGCCGCCGTCCTCGACGCGCGCGTTGACGCGCAGCGCGCGATCGACACCGTCACCGGTGTGGGTATCCGGCGAAAGCGACAGCGGCAGCGCGGCGGCGGGAAAGAACTGCGGGCGCAACGTCGGATGACGCGTGATGCCGCCCGTCGCGAGCACCACGCCGCGCCGCGCGCCGATCCGCATGCGACTGCCGTCCGGCCTCGCGACGATGGCGCCGGTGACGCGGCCGTCCTCTCGCACGAGTTCGAGCAGCGGCGTGTCGAAGCGGACCTCGACGCGGCGATTGCGCAGGCTGTAATAGAGCCGTGCGGCGAGCGCGTTGCCCATCACGAGCTGAGTGCCGCGCGGGAAACGCAGCCGGTCCATCGCATAGCGGCCCACGACCGCAATCGTGCGTTTGAAGTTCGCGACCGACGCGAACGGCGCGAGCAGCGCGTTGAGGTCGTTGCGGGCGACCATCATCCCACCGAGGCCCATGAACTCCCGGCGCGGCGGCCGCACGCGCGCGAATGCGCTGCCCAGCACGCGCGCATCGAACGGCGCGGGTACGAGCGCGCGCCCGCCGTACGCCGCGCCGGGCCCGTTCACGTAATCGGGGTGTGCGGTGGCGGCAACGAACTTCACGTCGCTGATGCGCGCGAGTTCGTCGATGGCCTCAGGGCCGCTTTGCAGGAACGCTTCGCGCGCGTCGTCGCCGCCGCGTGCGCCGACCACCGATTGCAGAAAGCGCCGCGCATCGTCGACGCTGTCGGGCACGCCCGCGTCGACGCTCAGCCGCGTGCCCGGCACCCATGTCGTGCCGCCCGACGTCGACGTGATGCCCCCCACCGATCCGGTTTTTTCGCACACGAGGACGGCGAGCCCCTCGTGGTCTGCGACGAGCGCGGCAGTCATGCCCGCCGCGCCCGCGCCGAATACCAGCAGGTCCACTTCTTCGTCCCAGCCTTGTTCCATGACCGACCCCATGTCCGCGTCTCCTTCGTTCCGTCCCGCCGTGCGTCCGGATTCGACGCGTGGCGAATGATGTCTTGATGATTGTGGAATGTTTGCGAGTGCGTTCATGCCGAGCCGTCCATCAGGAACGCGACCATGCGGTCGCAGACGCGCGCGAACATCTGCGTGCCCGTGACGGTTCTGCAGCCGCGTGCGCGCGCCGCTTCGATGAAGGGCGTGAGCGGCGGCTTCGTGACGACGTCGCCGACGAACGTGGTGGCGGGCAGGCGCGATACGTCGACGGGCAACGGATCGTCCGCACGCATGCCCATCGGTGACGCATTGACGACCACGTCGAAGGATTCGGGCGCGATGTCCGTGGCGGCAACGCGCACCATGCCAGGCCGCAGCGTCGTGAGCCGATCGACGAGCGCGCCGGCGCGCGCGGCGTCATTGTCGAGCACGTCGACGGACGCGACGCCCGCCGTCACGAGCGCGTGGCCGATCGCCGAGCCCGCGCCGCCCGCGCCGACGAGCAGCGCGCGCTTGCCGCGCAGGTCGCAGCCTTCGTCGGCGAGCGCGGCGACGAAGCCGGTACCGTCGAACATGCCGCCGTGCCAGCCGCCGTCGGCCGTGCGGCGCAACGTATTCACCGCGCCGAGGAACGCGGCTTCGTCGGACAGGCTCGCGCAGAACCCGGCGGCGCTGAACTTGTGCGGCACGGTGATGATCACGCCGTCGACATTGCGCATCGGCGACACGCCCGCGAAGAACGCAGCGAGATCGTCCGGCGCGACGTGCGCGGGGACGACGAGCGCATCAAGCCCGGCCTCGCGCAGCGCCGCCGTGACGCCCTTCGGCGAGCGAACCTGCGCGATCGGATCGCCGACGATGAAATGGACGCGCGTCGCGCCACTCAGGCCTTCGTCGAGCGAAACGGGGATGGCGGGGGTCAAGGGGGAAGTCATGCTGTTTTCATCTCCAGGGTAGAAGCGGCATCGTCGTGCACGATGCCGAGCAATCTTGCTTGCGTGGCCGAGTCCTGTTCGAGCGCGGCCGCGCTGCTTTCGTGCGCGACGCGGCCGTTGACGAGCACGTACGCACGGTCGGCAATCGGCAGCACCATGTCGGCCTGGTGTTCGACGATCACGACGCTCGCGCGCTCGCGCAGCTTCACGACGGCGTCGAGCACTTCCTGCACGACGGCAGGCGCGAGGCCTTCGAACGGCTCGTCGAGCAGGATCGCCTTCGCGGGCGCCATCAGCGCGCGCGCGATCGCCACCATCTGTCGTTCGCCGCCCGAAAGATGTTCGGCGCGCGCGTCCTTGCGCGTCGCGAGGCGCGGGAACAGCGCGAACATCTCGTCGACGCTCGCGCCGCCCTTGCGCGCGGCGAGCCGCAGGTTTTCGGCGACGGTGAGGTTCGGGAACAGGCGGCGACCCTCGGGCACCATCGCGAGGCCGAGGCGGTTGATCTCGTGCGCCGGGCGGCCGGTGATGTCGTCGCCGTCGAACGTGATGCGGCCGGCCGCGATGTCGGCGACGCCGGTCGCGGCGCGCAGCGTCGTGGTCTTGCCGACACCGTTGCGTCCGAGGATCGCGATCACTTCGCCTTCGTGGAGTGTGATGTCGATGCCGTCGAGGATCGTATTGCCGGTATAGCCCGCCTTCACGCCTTCGAGACGCAGCAGCGGGCGGCGCGCGGCCGCTGCATTGCCGTCGCGTCCGTCGTCGCGCGCGGCCAGCCGCGCATCGACCGGCCGCTCGCCCTTCGCATGGCCCAGATAGGCTTCGATCACTTCGGGGTGGCGCGCGACTTCGGCCGGCGAGCCGTCCGCGATCAGCCGGCCGCGATGCAGCACGCTGACGCGGTCGGAGATCGTCAGCACGCGATCGATGTCGTGCTCGATCAGCAGCACCGCGTGATGGTTCGCCAGTTCGCGAATGATGGCGGCCACACGCGCGCGATCGGCTTCGGCGAGACCCGCGAGCGGCTCGTCGAGCAACAGCAGGCGTGCCTGGGTCGCGAGCGACAGCGCGATTTCGAGCAGACGCTGTTCGCCGTGTGACAGGCTTTCGCACGCGTGTGCCGCGCGCTCGACGAGCCCGACCGCCGCGAGCAGTGACCAGGTTTGTGCATTCTGTTCGTCGAGCGTGTGCGCGTCGCGCCAGAGACCAAGGCGATCGTGCTGCGCGGCCTGCACCGCGACGCGCACGTTCTCGAACACGGTAAGGTTGCGGAACACGCTGAGGATCTGGAACGAGCGGCTCATGCCCAGCCGCACACGGCGGAACATGGCGAGCTTCGTCACGTCCTTGCCGTCGAACGTGATCGTGCCGGCCGTCGGCCACAGCACCCCCGTCAGCATGTTGAAGAATGTGGTCTTGCCCGCACCGTTCGGGCCGATGAAGCTGTGCAGGCGGTACGGATGGACGTCGAGGTCGATCTGCTCGGCGGTCACGAGCGAGCCGAAACGCTTCGACAGGCCGCGCACGCTCAGCACGGGCGTGTCGGGATCAGAGTCGATACGGCTTGCGCGATACGGCGCGATCACGTCGGGCCGGGCGGGAATCGTGTCGCGCACGAGCGTCCAGCCCGGGCGCCGCAGCAACCGCTGCACGATGCCCTGAATGCCTTCGGGCGAGAAGAACGCGAACGCGATGATGATCGGCGCGAAGATCAGCCACCAGTGCTCGGTCAGGCTGCTCAGCTTGTCCTCGAGCAGGATGAATGCAATCGCGCCCCACAATGGCCCGAGGAACTGGTGGACGCCGCCGAGCACCGTCATCAGCAGGCTGTCGCCCGCATGTTCCCAGCTCAGGTTGTTCGCATAGGCGCCCTGCAGCATCAGGCACAGCAGGCCGCCCGCGTAACCGATCACGGCCGCCGAGATCACGAACGCGCGCAGCTTGAGCCGATAGGTGTCGTAGCCGAGGCTCGCCGCGCGCTGCTCGTTGTCGCGCAGCGCCTGCAGCGCGCGCCCGAACGGCGCGTGCACGATACGCCACAGCACATAGGCGACGGCGATCACCGTCACGCACGCGAACACGTGGAAGCCGACGGTCGTCGAGAAGGTGGGGCGCGGCACGTTCTGCAGGCCGTTTTCGCCGCCGGTCACGTCGGTCCACTTGAAGGCAATCTCGAACGCGATCTGCGAGCAGGCGAGCGTGAGCAGCGAGAAGTACAGCCCGCGCCGGCGCAGCACGATCGCGCCGATCGACGCAGCCAGCACGGTCGTCACGATCACGCTGGCCGCGAGGGCGAGCACTTCGTTGCCGAGAAAACGCAGCAGCGACACGGCGACCAGGTAAGTGGCCGTGCCGAAGAACACCGATGCGCCGAACGGCACGAGTCCCGTGTACGCGACGAGCAGGTTCACGCCCATGCCGTACAGCGTGTAGATCGCGATCTGCGTCGCGCGTTCGAGCGGCGTGCCGGTGGCAGTGAGCGCGAGGGACACGATGATCAGCGAGGTTGTCAGCACCGCGACCGGGTGCCGGGTCAGATGGCCGAGTTTCATTCGAATCGCTCCCAGCGTTCACCAAACAGCCCGCGAGGGCGCACGAGCAGGACGACGGCCATCAGCACGTACATCGCGACCGACGAGCCTTCGGGAAAGAACTGCACGGCCAGCGCGGTCACGATGCCCACCAGCAGGCCCGCGACCACGGCGCCCGCGAACGAGCCGAGGCCGCCGATCGTCACGATCACGAACGCGGGCATCACTGCGGCAGTCGCCATGCCGGGCGTGACCGTGAGCAGCGGCGCGGCCAGCACGCCGGCGGCGCCCGCGAGCAGCGCGCCGAGCGCGAACGCGCCGGTCAGCACGCGCGGCAGGTTGATGCCGAGCAATCCGACCATTTCCGGATCGCGGCTGCCCGCGCGCAGGATCCGCCCATACGGCGTGTAGTTCATGAACCACCACAGCGCGGCGAGGATCGCGATCGTCGCGGCGAGCACGAACAGCCGGTACTTCGTGATCAGCAGCGGCCCGTACACGAGAAAGCCGTTGAGCACGTCGGGCGGGCTGAACGGCAGGCCGCCCGCGCCCCAGGCGAGGCGGGTCAGCGCGGTGAGAAGCAGCGACAGCGCAAACGTCACGATCAGGCTGAGAAGCGGCTCCTTGCCGTACAGACGCCGGATGAACACCACTTCGATCAGCACGCCGACGGCCGCGACGAGCACCGGCGCGAGCGCGACGGCACCCCACCCGAACTGCGCCGAGAGGGCGATCGCGAAGTACGCGCCGAGCGCGAAGAGCGCGCCATGCGCGAAGTTGACGATACCGAGCAGCCCGCAGATGATCGACAGTCCGATCGCGAGCAGCACGTAGAGGAATCCCAGGACGAGTCCGTTCGCGACCTGGGACAACACCATTTCTGCCATGCCCTTACTCCGGTTTGCGGCGCGCCGGCGTCGCACCGCTGCTTGTCGACACGCAGCGGGCAGCGCACCGGGCGCGCGAGATATGTTTGGGTCTGTCAGCCCGGGCGCCGCCGATATGGTGGCGACGGGCATCAGCGGGCGGCCATCGTGCAGCCGATCTCCTGGCGCGTACCGTAGAGCCGGTCGAGATCGGCGGGGTTCTGCGGCACGGCGGAGATCTGGTCGAGCCAGTCCCACTTGTCGGTGATGTGGTCCTTCACCTTGAACACGGTCCAGCGCCGCAGCATCTGGTGGTCCCACGGGCGGAAGTGCGCGGGGCCGCTGCCGTCGGCGAATTGCGCGGTCTCGAGGCTCTGCACGATGTCCGCGCCGGACGTGCTTTTCGCCTGGTTGATCGCCTGCAGCAGCGCGCGGGTCGTGAACCAGCCGATCCATGCCTTGTCAGCAGGCGGCTTGCCGTACTTCGCCGCGTACTTCCTGACGAATGCGACTTCGTCCGCTGAATGCCCTGGCGAGCTGAAGTGCCACGGCTTGCCGAAGTAACCGGTCGCGGCATCGACGCTGATCGACCAGAGATCCGAATCGCCGATGATCGGGCAGGCCACTGGAATCCGGCCTTTCATGCCCATTTCCGCGTATTGCTTCAGGAACGTCGACAAGTCGCCGCCCGGCAGCCCGAGCAGCACGACGTCGGGTTTCGACTGGCGGATCTTCAGGATGAACGAGCTGAAATCGGTCGTGTTGAGCGGCGTGACGTCGGCGCCGGTGATCGAGCCGCCGGACTGCTTCAGCAATTCGGACATCGAACGCTGGATGTCCTGCCCGTACGCATAGTTCGCGACGAGGAAGTGCCATTTCTTGCCGATCGTGAGCAGCGACGGCGCGAGCGCGCGGCAGGTGACGGGCGTCGGGCTCAGCACGCGGAACGTATACGGATTGCAACTGCTGCCGGTCAACTCGCGCGCGGCGGCGTTCGGCGCGATATAGGGCGTCTTCGTGCGCCACGCGACCGACGACATCGCCAGCGACGTGCCGCTGTTCGTGCCGCCGATCACCGCGATCGCCTTGTCTTGCTCGACGAGCTTCTGCATGTTCTGCTGCGCCGACTGCGGATTGGGCTCGTCGTACCACACGAGGTCGACGCGCCGGCCGCGCGCCTGATTGCCGGCATCGTCGAGCGCGAGCTTCACGCCGTTTGCGATCACTTCGCCCTGTTCGGTCCACACGCCTTGCTTGGCCATCAGCAGGCCGAGCTTCAACGGCTGTTCGCCCTGCGCGCGCACGATCGCGGGCGCGGCGAGTGCCGCCGCGCCGCCCGCGAGCGCCTTGCCCGCGGTCACGAGCCACGCGCGGCGCGACAGCGCCGGGCTGTCGCGCTCGCCTGCCCGATGGCTGGAAAGGTTGTCGTCCTGCTGGTGCTCGTCAGTCATTTGTCTCCGCTCCTGTTCCCGGTGAATGGTCCGTCCGTCGCGCGCCTTCGCGACGCGCGCCGAATTTTTTGATGAACTCTAGTTCAAACTGGAATAGGATTCAACAATCAAAGATAATTTCAAGAAATCGGGGTATTCACCGGGTTGGTCCCGGACACGAGTCGTACAACCCAAACAAGGAGATGAAGAGATGGCCAGGAAACGGTTGGCAGTGATCGGCGCAGGCGCGATCGGGCGGATGCATGTGGAGCGCGCGCGCGTGCATCCGCAGGTGGAAGTCGTGGCGATCGCGGACCCGTCGCCGGCGGCGGAGCTGTTCGCGCGCGCCGAGGGGCTGCGCTGGTTCGCCGATTACGCGGCGATGCTCGACGAGACGTGCCCGGACGGCGCGATCGTCGCGACGCCGAATGCGACGCATGTGGAGGTCGGCCTCGCTTGCATCGCGCGTGGCGTGCCCGCGCTGATCGAGAAGCCCGTGTCGGACAGCGTGGAAGAGGCGGCCGGCATGAGTCGCGCCGCGCGCGAAGCCGGCGTGCCGCTGCTGGTCGGGCACCATCGCCGCCACAATCCGATCCTGCGGCGCGCGCGAGAAATCGTGCAGTCCGGGCGGCTCGGCAAGCCGGTCGCGGCCAATGCGCTTGCGACGTTCTACAAGCCCGACGCGTATTTCGACGTCGAATGGCGCCGTCGTGCGGGTGGCGGGCCGGTGCTGATCAACCTCATTCACGACATCGACATCATGCGTTTCCTGCTCGGCGAGATCGTCGAGGTTCAGGCGCAGGCGTCGAATGGCGTGCGCGGTTTCGACGTGGAGGACACGGCCGCGGTGTTGCTGCGTTTCGACAGCGGCGCGCTCGGCACGCTGGTCGTATCGGACTGCGCGGCGTCGCCGTGGAACTGGGATCTCGCGGCGGGCGAGGCCGCGCACTATCCGCGCCAGCAGGTGAACACGCATTTCCTGATCGGCACCGATGCGTCGCTCACGCTGCCGCAGCTCGATCTGTGGGAGTACCGCAGCGGGAAGGGCTGGCACGATCCGTTGACGGTCGAGCGCTGCACGCCGCACGGCGCGGATCCTTACCATGAGCAGTTGCGCCACTTCGCGGCCGTGATCGAGGGAGACGAAGCGCCGCTGTGTTCCGCCGACGACGCCGCGCGCACGCTCGCGGCGACGCTCGCCGTGCACCGCGCGGTGGCGGCGCTCACGGGTGTCCCGCCCGCGGACGTCGCCGTCGCATCGCCGCGGGTCCCGGCGCGTGCCTAGCGCGCGTGGCGATAGAACGCCATGGTCTGCCGCAGGCCATCGTCGAGTGCGGTCTGCGGCAGGCCGGGCAGCAGGCGCGCGAGCGCGGGATCGCCGGGGAAGGCCGTCGCGATCGGCAGCGGCGGTCCGTCGGCGTCGATGCGCGCGTCCGGCGCGATGGCCGCGATGCGCTCGATCAGCGTGGCCACGGGAGTGATCTCGCCCGCCAGCGTGAATGCGTGTGCGCCTTCGATCTCGTGCAGCAACGCGGCCTCGTAAGCGGCTGCGACATCGTCGGCGAACACGAGGCCCGTCGTGCCGCTGAACGGGATCGTGTAGCGCTCGCCGCGCACGGCCGCCCGGCATGCCAGGCTCGGCCCCGCGCTCGACCCCGTCTCGCGTCCGGCGCCATAGACCACCAGAGGACGGAAGCCCACGCTCGCGATCCCATGGTCGTGCCAGTACGCGCGCGCCGAACCCTCGCACGCCAGCTTGAACGCGCCGTAATGCGTTTGCGGCAATGGCACGGCGCCGTCATCCGGGCCGAATACGCCGGCACTGCTCGCGTAGAGCACGCGCCGAAGCCCGGCCGAGCGCGCAGCCTCGAACACGTTCAGCGTGCCGATCAGGTTGACCTGCGCGCCGCGCACGGGATCGCCCGCGCAGCCGGGCGTGAGGATGCCCGCGAGATGGATCACCGCGTCGCAGCCGTCGAGTGCACGCGTCGTGTCGGCGGCATCGGCGATGTCGCCGGTGCGCCATAGCACCGCCGCTGCGCGTTCGGGCGCGAGCGCATCGACGAGACGCGGGTTCGCGCACACGTCGAAGCTCACGCATTCCATGCCGCGTGCCAGCAGCCTTTTGATGATCCAAGCGCCCAGAAAACCGCTGCCGCCCGTTACCAGTACCCGCATTGTCGTGCCTCCATGTCGTCACAAACTCTTTGCGAAACTCGTTTTATTGGAATACTATTCCACTTCGAAAGAACATTCCACAAACGTCGCGAGTTGCCTCGTATTCGACGTTGGAGACATTGAACGGGCGATACCGAACATGAAACGTGAACCGATACTCGATTGCGACGTGCTGGTGCTGGGCTCCGGCGCGGGCGGGCTCGCGGCGGCGGTGACGGCGGCTACGCAAGGCCTGCGCGTGATCGTCGCGGAGAAGGAAGCCGTGTTCGGCGGCACGACCGCGTGGTCGGGCGGATGGATGTGGATTCCGCGCAATCCGCTCGCAACGCGCGCGGGGATTCACGAAGGCATCGATGCGCCACGTACTTATCTGAAGAATGAGCTGGGCGCGCAGTTCGATGCCGCGAAGGCCGATGCGCTGCTCGAACGCGGGCCGGAAATGGTCGAATTCTTCGAGCGGCACACGGCGGTGCGCTTCGTCGACGGCAACCGCATTCCCGACTTTCATACCACGCCGGGCGCTGGAAAGGGCGGGCGCTCGGTCTGTGCAATGCCGTTCGACGGCCGCGAACTGGGCCCGCTGATCGACAAGCTGCGCGAGCCACTGTCGGTCACGACGATCAAGGGCATGGCGCTCGCATCCGGTCAGGATCTCGCGCATTTCTTTCGTGCGACGCGATCGTTGAAATCGGCGCTTCATGTCGGCCGCAGGCTGACCGCGTTTACGTGGCACAAGCTGCGTTACGGGCGTTCGATGCATCTCGTCAACGGCAATGCGCTCGTTGCCCGCCTGCTTAAATCGGCGGCCGATTGCGGCGTCGATCTGCGCACGCGCGCGAAAGCGATCGGCCTGATGCGCGATGCCGCGCGCGTGACCGGTGCGCGCGTGGAGATCGCTGGCGTCGTGCACGAAGTGCGCGCGGCGCGTGGCGTCGTGCTCGCTTGCGGTGGTTTTCCGCACGATCCGGTGCGGCGCGGGCAGACCTTCGCGTATACGCCGTCGGGGCACGAGCACTGGTCGGCGGCGCCGCTCTGCAATACGGGCGACGGGATCCGGCTCGGCGAATCGATCGGCGCGCATTTCGATGCTTCGCTCGACGCGCCGGCCGCGTGGGCGCCCGTCTCGCTGGTGCCGCAATCCGGTGGCGCCGCCGTCGCATTTCCGCATCTGATCGAGCGCGCGAAGCCGGGCGTGATCGCCGTGACGCGCGCGGGCAAGCGCTTCGTGAACGAGGCGTCGTCGTATCACGACTTCATCTCCGCGCTGCTGGATACGACGCCCGCCGGCGATGAAGTCTGCGCATGGCTGGTATGCGACCATCGTTTTCAGCGGCGCTACGGGCTCGGTTTCTCCAAGCCGTTTCCGTTCCCGACCGGCCCGTACCGGCGCTCGGGCTATCTGAAGAGCGGCGCGACGCTCGACGCGCTCGCGCGCGAATGCGGGATCGACGCCCAAGCGCTCGCGGATACGGTGTCCGCATACAACCAGTATGCAAAGCAGGGTTCCGATCCGGCTTTTCACAAAGGCTCGACACCGTACAACCGCGTGCAGGGCGACGCCGACCATCAGCCGAACCCGTGTCTCGCGCCGATCGAATCGGGGCCGTTCCATGCGGTGAAGCTGTTGCCAGGCAGCCTCGGCACGTTCGCGGGCCTTGCCACCGACCGCGACGCCCGCGTGCTCGACCGCGCCGGCCGCGCGATCGCGGGCCTCTATGCGGTGGGTAACGATGCCGCCAGCATGATGGCCGGCTGCTATCCGAGCGGCGGCATCACGCTCGGGCCTGCAATGACCTTCGGCTATCTCGCCGGGCTTTCTCTCGCCAACGCCGCGCCGGATACCGCGTGCACGTTGGCATCGACTCGTCCTCAAGGAAAATGCAATGACACTGTATGACGTAGTGACGCTCACGGTGAAGATCGGCGCGAACGCGCAGGTCTTCGAAGGGATCAAGGCAAGCGGCGACCCGCAGGGCGGCAGGTTGCTGGGCTGCTGGTACTCGGACATCGGCACGCTGGGCCAGGTGCTCGTGCTGCGCGGCTATGAATCGGAGGCTGCGCTCGTCGCCGAGCGCAAGCGGATGCTGCTCGAAGGCAATCCGTTCGGTTGCGGCGAATGCATCGTCGACGTGAAGACCGCCAGCTACGCGCTGTTCCCGTTCCTGCCGCCAATCGAACCGGCTGTGCATGGCGGCATCTACGAGATGCGCGTGTATGGCACGAAGCTCGGCAGTCTGAAGCACACGATCGACGTGTGGGAACAGGCCGTGCCGGAGCGCGCAAAGCGCTCGCCGCTGGTCGGCGCGATGTACGCGCTCGACGGCGACGTGCCGCGCTTTCTCAACATCTGGCCGTATGCGAGCGTGGACGAGCGTTCGCGCATTCGCGCCGAAGCGGTCAAGGACGGCATCTGGCCGCCGAAGGGCGGTCCTGCCCATCTCACGACGATGGAATCGACGATCTGCGTGCCCGCGCCGTTCTCGCCGTTGCGCTGAACATGACGCGCGCCGCGCAATGACGATCAAGGAGACGATATGACCCAGCCTCAACCCCGCCCGCTGTCGCTGTCGGCGCTGACCGTGCTCGAGCTGAACCCGCCGCAGATGGTGCAATGCGCGGTCGACGCGCGCTACGACTATGTCGGCCTGCGCCTGTTGCCGGCCACCGACACCGAGATTCGCCACGAGATCGTCGGCGACACGCGGCTCAAGCGCGAGACGCTGTCGATCCTGCGCGATACCGGCATGCGCGTGCTCGATGTCGAGATCGCGCGCCTGAAGCCCGACACCGACGTGACGAGCTACTTGCCGATGCTCGAAACGGCGGCGGAACTCGGCGCGTGCTATGTGCTCGTGGCCGGCAACGATCCCGACGAAGCGCGCACCGTCGACCGGCTCGGCCGGCTGTGCGATCTCGCCGCGCCTCTCGGCCTGTCGCCATCGCTGGAGCCGATGCCGTGGACCGACGTGAAAGACATCGACGCCGGCGCACGCATCGTCGACGCGTGCGGCCGGCCCAACACCGGGCTGATCGTCGATCCGATCCACTTCGATCGTGCGGGATCGTCGCTCGACGCGCTGCGTGCGTTGCCGCACGAATACTTCGGCTACGTGCAGTTCTGCGACGCGCCGGCCGAGCGCCCGACCGACATCGACACGCTGCTGTTCCAGGCGCGCTGCGAACGGATGGTGCCGGGCGAAGGCGGCCTCGACCTGACGGGCATCCTGCGCGCGCTGCCCGGTCACCTGCCGGTCAGCGTCGAGGTGCCGAACGATCGATGGGCGAAGACGACGTCCGCCGTGGCGCGGGCCCGCCGCCTGCGCGAGGCGACGCTTGCCGTGATCGAGGCGTCGGCCGTGCCGGCCTGATCGCATGTCGGCCGGTATGGCGATATAACGGGCCCGATCCGTGCCCGGCGTCACGTCGGCGCGAAGATCGGGCATCCATCAAAACAAGAAGAACAACAACCCGGAGACACACCCATGAGTTCCTCGCAGACGGCCCGGCGGCCGAAACGAATTCCTGAGGATCACGAAGCGAGCCGTGCAAAACCGCTCGATGTCCAGCACTTCCTCGACGCGCAGCCGGTGGGCCGCTTCCAGTGGCTCGTTCTGCTGTTGTGCATGTTGATCGTGATGCTCGACGGGCTCGACACGGTGATGATCGGCTTTATCGCGCCGTCGATTTCCAGCGCGTGGGCGATTCCGCGTGACGCGCTCGGCCCGGTGATGAGCGGTGGCCTGCTCGGCCTCGCGTTCGGCGCGCTCGCTGCCGGCCCGATGTCCGATCGTTTCGGTCGCAAGACGGTAATGGTCAGCGCAGTGCTGTTCTTCGGCCTGTGGAGCGTTGCGTCGGCGTTTGCGACCGGCGTGGCATCGCTGACGGTGCTGCGCTTCCTGACGGGCATCGGTCTTGGCGCGTCGATGCCGAACGCGGCTACGCTGATGGCCGAATACGCGCCGCCGCGGCGCCGCGCGCTGATGGTGACGGCGGTGTTCTGCGGCTTCACCTTCGGCGCGGCGGGCGGCGGCTTCGTGAGCGCGTGGCTGATCGAAACGTGGGGCTGGCATTCGGTCCTGCTGCTCGGCGGCGTGTTGCCGGTCGCCTACGTCCCGTTGCTCGTCAAGTGGCTGCCCGAGTCGGCGCGTTACCTCGCGCTGAAGGAGAGCCGGCGCGCACGCCTCGTCGGCGTGCTGAACCGTGTTCAGCCTGGCACCGCCGACGAACGCACGTGTTTCGTTTCGGACGAACCAGCACGCGACGCGCGCAGTCCCGTGCGCGCGATCCTGTCGCGCGAGCACGCGTTCGGCACGGTGATGTTATGGATCTGCTACTTCGCGGGGCTGCTCACCGTCTATCTGCTCGGCAGCTGGCTGCCGACGCTGATTCGCGGCCTCGGCTTTTCGCTGGCCGAAGCGGCGGTCGTGGGGGCATTGTTCCAGGCGGGCGGTACGGTCGGATCGGTGCTGATCGGCTGGCAGATGGACCGCTTCAATCCGCACCGCGCGCTCGGCGTGACCGTGCTCGCATGCGGCGTACTCGCCTGGTACATGGGCGCATCGGCACACCCGTTCAACATGATCTGCCTGCTGGCGCTCGGCATCGGCTATTGCATGAACGGCTCGAATACCGGCTTTTGCGCGCTCGCGGCCGGCTCCTATCCGACCGAGATGCGTGCGACCGGGACGAGCTGGATGCTCGGCGTCGGTCGCTTCGGCGGCATTGCGGGCGCGATGCTGGGCGCGGCCATGCTCCATGCGAACTGGGGCTTCGGCCAGGTCTTTGCGGCGCTCGCGGTGCCGGCGGCCGTGGGCGGCGCGGCGGTGCTCCTCAAGGGCGCGCGCCACCGGGGAACGTTCGTGTCCGTGAGCGTGAGTGCCGGCCATTGAACGGGAGCGCGGCGCGAGAGGCGGCGCGCGGGATCGCGTGAAGGCGGGGCTGTGCGCCGGACCAAATCGACGCGCCGCGCGAATCCGCTTGAATTCCAGTGTGGAATTGTGTTCTCATTTGCCCATCACGATACGGATGAGAAGGCGCCATGGCAGGAAATCTCGAGCGTGCGCTCGCAGTGCTGGAATTGCTGGCAAAGAACGGCGGCCGCATGCCGCTGGCCACCATTGCCGATACGCTCGACATTCCTCGCAGCGGCACGCATCGCCTGCTGTCGATGCTGATCGACGAAGGTTTCGTGCGGCAGGACGGGGAACACGGCGAGTACATGCTGGCGCTGAAGCTCGTATCGCTTGCGCTGATCTATATGTCGACGAGCGGGATGTTCGACATTTCCCAGCCGGTACTCGACCGCCTGGCCGAGGCGTCCGGTGAATTGGCGCGGCTCGGCGTGGTCGAGGACGATCACATCACATTCGTCGGCAAGGCGCAGGGCGCGAAATCGGGGCTGCGTTACGACCCGGACATGGGCAGCCAGCCGCCGCTGCACTGCACCGCGAGCGGCCAGGCGTGGCTCGCGACGCTGCCTGACGAACGCGCGATCGAACTCGTTTCGAAGCAGGGCGGACTCGGCTCGAAAGCGCAGAACGTGCCTCGCGCGCCAAAGACGATCCAGCAGTTCCTGAAAGACCTGCAAGGCGCGCGCGAGCGCGGCTACGGGATGGCGATCGAGACTTACGAGATCGGCATGGCATCGATCGCGGCGGTGGTGCGCAATCCGGTAACGGACACGGTGGTTGGCATCGTGAGCCTCGCCGGCCCGACGAGTCGCCTGCCGGAATCCCGGCTCAAGGAGCTCGCGCCGCTGCTGCTCGAAGCGGCTTCCGACATGAGCGCGGCCACGCTGGGTTCTCCGTGGTTCAAGCGCGCGACCGCGGCGGGCGCGCCGACGGAAGCGACACCGGTTATCGCAACGAAATCAACGACGCGCGGCCGATCTCCAAAGCGGTAGCATCACAAGGCCCGGGCGCGCCGTGCGAAAGCCCCCATGCTTGAGCAGACTCGTCGAAGTCACTCGGCGAGGGCTCGGGGCGAACCGATAACGGTGCGGCCCGTTCGACCATCTCGTCCGAGCCGAGGCACGAGCAGGCTCGTCGAGCATCGCTGTCGTGGTGGTCGGTCATCGATATAAATTGACATAATGGTAATTATCGATGTTTTAGGGTCGGATTGATTTTATTCCTTCAGCCGGTGCGCCCAATCGCGCTCCCCATCGCCGGGGCTCTGTCCACACCGTGCGGCTCTGCCAGAAATGCAAACCCAGGTTTGATTTCCCACGGCTGGCAAGCCTTTGCCTCGGCGAAGTCACACTGCCTAGTGTGCGTTGAACCCGACCCGTGTCATCTTCCCCCAAGACTTGTCTTTGCGCAGGAACTGCCACCAACCGAGCATGCGCCAGTAGCTGTTCAGCTGACGGTAGCCGAAATTTTCGATCACGGCAGCCAACGCCAGCCGCAGCAAGTCGCCCAAACGCGGGAACGGGTGCGTCGCAAGCTCGGCCAACACGAGCGACGACACGCTAAGAAACATGCCAAACAGAAAGACCAGCGAAAGGAACGCGTTCAAGTACGAGACATTGATCCAACCGAGCGCCCAGAAGGCAGGCAACAGAATATAGCCCGACAGTTCGGCGAGCGGCCCGAGGACATCGACGATCAGGATCTGCCCCATGCCGAGCCAGCCGATACGGCCATATCGGGGCCGGAACAGCATATCGCGCTGCTTGAAGAACACTTCCAGCGCACCACGCTGCCAGCGACAACGCTGCCCCTTCAGCACCTGTAGCGATTCCGGCGCTTCCGTCCAGCAGATCGGATCGGTCAGGAATGCAATGTTGTACGGTCGGCGTTGATCCCGCAAATGGCGGTGTATCTTGATCACCAGATCGAGATCCTCGCCGATCGTATCCGTCCCGAAGCCACCGACCTGCACCGCCACGTCACGCCGGAACAGGCCGAATGCCCCCGAGATCAACATCAGCGTGTCCACGCCGCTCCACGCGACGCGCGCCATCAGGAACGCGCGCAGATATTCAATGGACTGCACGAGCGGCAGGAAGCGCCTTGGGGCGCGAATCTCGACGACCCGTCCACTCTGAATGCGGCACCCGTTCACCACACGCACTACGCCGCCGACCGCAACCGTGCGTTGTGGCTGCTCGACGAAGGGGCGGACAATACGCAACAATGCGTCGGACTCCAGCAGCGAGTCCGAGTCGATCGCGCAGAACAGCGGCGCGCGCGCCAGGTTGATCCCGGCGTTCATCGCGTCGGCCTTACCGCCGTTTTCCTTGTCGATGACGAGCAGGTTCGGATGGACGCGCGACACATAGATGCCGCGAATCGGCTTATGCGCGACGACCGCGTCGAACGTGCGCTGAGTCGGCATCAGCTCGAACGCGTCGGTCAGGACACCCAGCGTATTGTCCGTCGAGCCATCGTTGATGACGATCACTTCAGTCAGCGGATACTCGAGCGCAAACAGCGCCTTCACACAGTCGACGATCCCCAACTCCTCGTTGTAGGCCGGCGCCAGCAATGTGATCGGAGGGGCGCTCGCGCCATAGCGGCGCCAGAGCTGGATACCCCCGCTTTTCACACCGGGACGGATCATGCCACCGGCCGCCGCGACGATCTGGAACAGGTACAGCGCGTTCTGCAGCACGTTGACGGTCAATATGACGGTCACGATGCCATGCACGATCACGGACAAGATGTCATTCGCGGTCACGATGCAATCTCCTTGTGCTCCAGCAACGTCAGCGCAGCGACGTCGCGCGCCGCAGACGGCCCACCCTGCGCCGCGCGCTCCAGTATGCGGTAACCGCGCTCGCCTTCCATCGCGAGGGCCTCCGCCGCCCGGAACCGGACCCACCAGTTGGCGTCGCTCAACAGTGTCTCGATCTCGCCGTCGAGCGCTTCGACGTTGATCTTGCCCGCTGCTTCGACTGCCGCCACCCTGACATACCACACGTCGTCCCGCAGCAGCGCCCGCAGCGACGAAGCGGCGATCGGATGATGCAATTGGCCCAGCGCACGCGCCGCCGCCACCCGCACGTCGGGCTGCCGCGAACGCGTGGCGTCCGTGAAGACGGGAATCAGCGCGTAGTCGCCGGACGCGGCCAGCGCGCGAATGGCCAAGCTGCGAAGCCGCGGCAGCACTTGATCGTCCGCGGCGAGCGCGATCAGATCCGACATCTGGTGGCTCGCCAGGCGCTCGAACAACTCCTGGGTCAGTATCGAGTCGGTCAATCCGCCCAGCTTGTCGATGACCTGCTTCAACGGCACGTGATGTCCCCGTCGCGCCAGCGCCCAAGCGGCTGCAAGGCATACCGTGGCTTTGCGGTCGTCGAGAGCGACGATCAACGCGCGGGCCGAGGCGTCATCTTCAAACAACGCGAGCGACTCCGCCGCGCGCCGCCGTAACCCGGACCTCCGCCGCTGCAAGTCGCGCACCATGCGCTCCTCCAGCCCCAACTGGCTGGCCAGTTGTATCAGCCGGACATGCTCATCGCCAAGCAACTGACCCGCCAGCCTGAGTACGAGCGACGTCATCAGCGCCGGGTTGTGGCGCGCGGCGCGTTTGATCTCGGCAAGGCTCGCTTCCGGACCGACCAGCCAGAGGATCAGCTCGTGCGACAGCGCCGCCGCCAGCTCCGTATCGCGTGACGCCAGCCATCCGCGCACCGCATGGCCGAGCAGCAGCATCCCCAGCATCAGCACCGATATGGCGCTGAGTGCGAGCGATGCGGTCTGGATCGATCGGAGCATCGGCGCGTCCGCTTAGAATTTCACGGTCATGCCGAGCCCTACGACGTCGCGGTCGTAAAGGTGCGGCCGTAACTCGCGCGCCGCCGAGACGTTGATCGCCAGCGAGTCGCTGACATCGTAGACGGCACCCGCATAGAAGGCGCGGGTCCTGACGGTCACGCCCTGGTCCGACTCGGGCGCATCGGCGAACCCTGCCAGCAGACGCAGCCGGCGCCACGCCTGCCAATCCGCGCGCAGCGCGTACCCCGTCAGATACCGGTTTCGTTCGTCCAGCGTGTTGATCCATTTCGCCGTGACCCACAGCTGATCGTCGCCGAGATACTGGATCGCGCCAACGCTACCGGACCAGATCCGCGCAGTCTCATAGCGGGCGTAACGCGCATCGAGCGTCGCGAAAGTCGGCCGCTTGCCGGCCTCCCTATCGAGCCGCCATTGCACGCCGGTACCGGCCGCCACTTTCGGCAGAATCGATGCGTCGGGTGTGCCGCCGCCATAGAGATAGACGCTCAACCTGTCGGAATACCGATGATCCAGCCTCAACTCGGAATAGACGTCGGTCGTATCGAATCGCCGGCTCACGTCCGAACTGACGGAAACCACGTTGCGATCGTCGATCGAATACGCCAGGCGGACGGAGCCTTCCTGCCAGGCCGGCGATCCGTTCGACAGGCTGCTGTATTCGCCACCGACGTCCAGACGAAATCGCTGGTGATCCGGCAGCCCGGCGCGTTGCGGCGCCACGGAATCCGGCGCCAACTTGGCTGCCTCGCGGTAGACCGCGCGTGCCTCGTCGTCACGCCATTGCGCGCGCAAGCTGTCGCCAAGACCGATCAACACGGACGCGTTGCCCGTTTGCTCGTGCGCGAGCACGCGATACTCCGACTCGCTATTCCGGGCGTCGCCCTTGGCGAGCAGCAGGCTCGCGTGCAACTCGCGCGCTTCGGCATCATGCGGGGCGTCGCGCAAGACGACATCGACCTGCGCGAGCGCTGTATCGAAGTCGCCACGACGCTCGGCGATCCTGGCGAGCGCGAGACGCGCATCCTTGTATCCGGGCGCCAGCGACAGGACGCGCTGAAACAGCGGGGCTGCGTCGTTGTCGCGCCCTTTCGCCATCAGCACCAGGCCCTCCTGCAGCAGCACGTCGACATTGTCCGGCGCGGCGGCCGCCGCGCGAGAGAGCAGATCGAACGCTTCGTCCATGCGCCCGGCCAGCCGCGCCTGTACGCCGGCCCGATACAGTCGGGCGATTTCCGCGGGGGAAAGGCTCGGCCTGCTTTGGGCGACAGCCGCCGGCAAGCAGCCGCAGACCAGCAAGGCCGTGAGCGCGCAACGGCCGGCAAATGGAACCTGGCTCACCATCAGGCGCGCTCCTGCGGGGAAACGATGCGTGCAATGCGGGACTGCAATTCGCTGAGCGAGAACGGCTTTCTCAGGTAGTCTTCCACGCCCCACCGAAACGCGTTGACGACATCGGATTCCAGCTTGCGTCCGGTAATCATGATGACGGGCGTATGCTCGAGTGCCCCGTCCTGATTCATCTTGCGCAGCAGCGCAAAACCGTCGAGGCGCGGCATCATCACATCCAGCAGCGCCATCGACGGCCGCTGCTCGCGTATGAGTTTGTACGCGGCCTCGCCATCGGCAACCGCCAGCACCCTGTAACCCCAGGTCGAGAGTTTGTGCTCGAGCAGCTCACGAAGGAGCGCGTCGTCTTCAGCAATGAGAATCGTTGGCAAATCCGACATTTTCGCTTCCAGGACCATGGCTGTTGGGTAGCTGCCCGCTTGCGGCGGGCCGGGACAGTGAGATTTTGCGCATTGCCGGCCGACGACTTCCGATCAACGATCCAGCAGCCCGTGGAACGCGATGCCGGCATAGTTCGGCCATGCGCGAAACACGGGTTGCAGGCTGGCAGAGACGGTCAGCAGACGATCAGGATCGCCGAGGAAACTCACGTTGTTCGCATCGATTCGTTCCCTGCGCTGCTCGACATATCCGACGCCCCGCTCCAGCGTGGTGGCGCGATCGAGGCGCACGGCGACCATCTTGCCGTCTTCGGGCACCAGCCACAGGGTGCCCGCGCCGCCCGGCGGCACCGGCGCGAAAGTCTGCGTCCACTCGTCCTGCATCGGGCCGTTTTCAAGCGCGACGCTGACCGGGAAGTTCCGGGCCGCGCCCCACGCCAGCAAAGGCGCCGCCACGCGCTGCACTTGCGCGGCATCGGTGCGATACGCCATGACGGTCAGCGAGTGCGCGGCTCGACCGATCCGCTCAAGCACCTCGTTGCCTCCCGGCGCATCGAGCAGCCAGAAAGGCAGGACCGTATCGAGCGGCAGTGCCGTTGCCTCCCCGAGCGCGGCGACGGTCATGCCCCACGCGTGCATCACCGCCTGCGGCTCTGTACGATACGCGGGCAATTGGTACGGCTCGATGTCATATTGAACGCCGCTCAGCCGCGTCGGCTCCGCCGACCCGCGCTGATACTGTTCGATGGCACGCAAGCGCGCCACCGCTTGTTCGCGCCCCTTTTCCGTGACCATTTCCGGATCGCCTTCGACCGCCCAGACCTGGATGCCGGCTCCGCGCGCGCGCGCCACGAAATCACGCAGTGCGTCGGCGCCGGTCACCTGACCATCAGCGATCGGCAACGCGATGTAGAGGCGCGACACCTTGTACCGCACCGCGTCCTTGAGCAAGTCGCCTCCGCCGTCTTCCCATCGGTTGCGCCGCCACACCCACGCGGCACGTCCGCCCTCCGCCGCCGCAGCGCGCGGCGCGAGGTGCACATCGCTCAGGTCGAGGCGCCCGCCTTCGGACGGACACACCAGCACGAGGTTTTGATCGATGTTCTCTGTCCCGCCCGGCAAAGTCGCCAGATCGATTCGGCCGTGCACCTGCTCAGTGCCGACCGTTCGCTGTAGCGGGTACAGCGCGCCGGGATCGCGCCCGGCCGCTGCAATCCCCCACTGAAAACCGGCGCTCCCCCTCCCGGCCAGCACGACATCGCCCGCCGCGACACGCGGCCATCGGGCGTAGTGCCGCTCCAGAACGATGCCGGCGGGCTGCCGGCCAGGCCGGCAGGCAATCGCGACCGCGTCACCTTCGCGATTGCGGCTTGAGCTTGCCCGCTCTTCCTGTCCAAACGGCCGGAGCGTGAGGCCGGGCAAAAGCGGCGTGTTGAACATCAGCATGTCAGGTTTGGCCGGATCGCCGGGCGACGCCGGTCCGATCGACGTCGGCACGAAACGATTGTCGTCGACGACGCCCGACACGGCGATGCGGGCATCGGCAGTGGCCCCCAACGACGATAGCCACGCGGACCACTGCAGTTGCGCGTCCTTCGGTAGATCCAGTTCGAAACAGTGGGGAGAAGATGCGATCGGCCGCCCTTTTTCGTCAAAACACTGCAACCGGGTTGTCTGGGAGTGCGCGGACGCGGATGCCGAAACGGCCACGATCGCAGCAACCCACAACATGATTGAAAGCTTCATTCTACTTACTGTTCGCGTTTAGCCGATTCGATGACTGCCACGAGGAGGGATTCGTCTTTCGGCACTGAAAGCTAGACGGCCGCTCCCGGAGCGTACCCGTTCCATCGCATACCAACACCGATGAACAGGTGGTTTGGCGGGCAATCCACTCCTGCAGACCAACGGGGCAAGCCACAGAAACCGTCTACTCGGAACGACATCCCGTCGCCAGAGCCGCGTATTTTCCCTCAATACCCCGGTGCTTGAACACACTCTTCGGGTGAAAGCCGACAGTTATTTAATCCAGACACAAGCTTGCGTGTCACGAACGGTGGGGCGAATGTAACGCGCACCGGATCTGGGCATCTTCCGCGGGATCAGGTACCTCCGGCGACGGGCCAGACGCAGGTCGAAAGCGCGGCGACGTCAGCGACCAGGATGGACGCATGATCGCAGCAGTGATCGGGGCGACAACATTCGGCCAATATGAAGTTTGGAATCTTGGGGGTGGGAAAACCAAAGCCTTGAAGTTCGCCGAACTAATTCATACGATTACCTTGCCCGGATATTGAGGGTACAACCACAACGTGAGGTGACCATGGCAACCCGAAAAAAAGACCGCTCCAGCGGGTAAGATCTTGCGCGACCCAAAATCAGGCAAGAAAGAGAAGGAAGTCGCCCCGTCCGATTTGGCGCAGCGTAAAAGCGCGACGTCGGGCAAGTCCAAGCCGCAAAAGTAAGCTTCATCGAGGCACACCGTGCCGGTTAGCCGCTGGCCTCTCTCAACCGGCTGATCAGCGGCGCCGCGTATTCGATAGCGTTGATATCAGAGGATGCGTAGATCGAGTGGCAGGGAGCCCCCTTCGCGCAGTGCCAAAGTACTTGAGACGCAGCGTCAACACTATCAATCGCTCGATATCGTTGGGTCACTGACTACATGGATACGATCACTCCCGGTTACGCGGGTCTATTTGCGTAATATGTATGACCGCTTTTGTTGATTGATGTTACGGCTTTTTAGATGGAATGGTCGCCTCCCGCCTTAACGGGCCGTCCGCCGCTCGCGTCAGCCGAACTGGCAGCAACGAACGACACGCAGTCGTTAAGCGAAGTCGTCGACCGGTCGCATCTCTTTTCTTCGTTCACCGCATGGTTCAACGCGACCGGCCAGCCCGCGATGTCGGTGCCGCTTTACTGGGACGAACAAGGCCTGCCGGTCGGTAGCCATTTCGCGGGGGCGTTTGGCGCGGAGGCACTGCTGTTCCCGCTTGCCGCGCATCTTGAGCGCGCTGCCTCCTGGGCCGGCCGCATTCTTCCAGTCTGCGTTGGACCGACGATATCGTGAACCGCCTGGCAGCAAGCGGCTGGCAACCTGCCGCATCGCACTCGGGCTCGATCTCCACGCGATAAGAATGGACGAAAAGCAATGCCATCGTCGTCGCAGACTTTCGGCACACTCGCATCGTCACGCTGGCCGATACGGATCAGATAGTAAGCAACCCACACATCCTTTGCATGTCCGGCAGTGCATGCGCTACGCTCGATTTTGCCCCACTTCGGGGCTCGAAATTTAAGCGCTTAAACTCTCAAAACGACAATCCCGTGCTCGACGGGGTCCATTACATGGAGGATGACGATGAACAGACGATCGATGTTGCGCTGGAGCGTTTCAACCGCGGCGCTCGCGTGCCTCGACCTGGCAGCCCCGCTGCCCGCCTTCGCGCAACGCGCCGCGCCCGGTGCGGCGGCGAGCCCGTTTGCGATGGGCGCCGACATATCGACGCTCCCGGAACTCGAAGCCCATGGGGCGACCTTTCGCGATCGCGACGGCGCGCGGCGCGACTGCCTGAAGATCCTGCACGCGCACGGCGTCGATTCGATCCGCATCAAGGTATGGAACGATCCCGGCAATCCGGATTTCTTCCCTGCGAACCAGAGCGATGCGGCGGGCTACAACAATGCCGCACACGTCGTCGCGCTCGCGAAGCGCGCGGCCGCGCTGGGGATGCGCATCCTGATCGATTTTCACTACAGCGACTGGTGGGCCGACCCCGGCAAGCAATACCCGCCGCATGCGTGGGCCGGCAAGAATCTGTCGGACACGTGCGCGCTGCTGTCGGCCTACACGACCGACGTGCTGCGCCAGCTGCAGCGCGCCGGCGTGCGGCCCGAGTGGGTACAGATCGGCAACGAGATCACGGGCGGCATGCTGTGGCCGCTCGGCCGCTACGACCAGTGGGACAACCTCGCGCAGTTGCTGAAGACGGGCCGCGATGCGGTGAAGGCCGTCGATCCGCACATCAAGGTGATGCTGCACATCGACAGCGGCGGCGACAACGCAAAGAGCCGCTGGTGGTTCGACAGCGCGACGCAGCGCGGCGTCGCGTTCGACGTGATCGGCCTGTCGTATTACCCGCAGTGGCAAGGCTCGCTCGACGACCTGCGCAACAACGCGAACGACCTCGCGGTGCGGTACGACAAGGAGCTGATCGTCGTCGAGACCGCGTATCCATGGACCACCAGCGACGGCGACTCGGAGCCGAACTCGATGACGAACACCGGTTCGACGACATTCCCGCCGTCGCCGGCCGGCCAGGCGCAATTCCTCGGGGCGGTCGTTGATATCGTGAAGGGCGTGCCCGGCAATCGCGGCAAGGGCGTGTTCTGGTGGGAACCGGAGTGGATCCCGACGCCGGGCGTCGGCTGGAAGCTCGGCGCGGGCGATCAGTGGGACAACAATACGTTGTTCGACTTCCATGGCAACGCGCTGTCGTCGCTCGACGCGTACCGTCAACGCTGACGCATCCCGGCGTCACGCCATCGACGCTTCACCGCACCGGCGCATCGCGCGTCAGTGCGGTGTATCGAAGCGGCGTCGCGCGGGCGCAGCCGTGCCGCTTCCGCTCGCACCGCCCTGCCCTCCGCGCGCATCCAGCGCGAGCAGCGCGCACGCCACGAGCGCCAGCACGCAGCACCCTGCGAACGTCGCGCGATAGCCGAACAGGTCGATGCAAGCGCCGGACAGCACGCCCGATGCGATCGAACCGACACGCGCGGTGCTGAAGAACATCGCGGTCGCGGTACCGGGGCGCGTCGGCATCAGGTCGCACACGTGCGTCATCCCGAGGCACGACGTGATCGCGACCACGCATGCGCTCAGCAGTTGCAGCGGCAGGATCATGTCCACCCGCGTCACCGCCGCGAGCCCGACGAAATATGCCGCATGGACGGCCGTGCATGCCGTCAGCCAGCGCGCCTTGTCGAGCCGCGTCGACCGGATGCCGAGCCACAGCATCATCGGGATCTCGAGGAACGCGGCGAGGCCCAGCGCGGCCGATACGTTGGTCGGCGTGCCGCCGAGTTCGCGCACCATGTACAGCGGCAGTACGATCATCGTCGCGTTCGCGGCAAGCCCCGTCAGCGTGAGCGCGACAAGGGTTCTCAGCACGCTCGCACGCGGCGCGACGACAACCGCCGGTGCATCGTCCGGCGGCGTCGCAGCGCTGTCGACCGTGCGGACATGAACCGCCGTCGGCCGCCGCGTCGATTCCGAAATCCGCGCGACGATCGCCGTGCACGCGACAAAGCCGACGGAAGCCGCGAGAAACAGCCCGGTAAACCCTGTATGCGCGAGGATCAGCGCGCCAAGCGCGGGACCGAACACCCACGCGACAGACAGCATCGTGCGCAGCGCGGCCGACGCGAGTTCGCGCTGCGCGTCGTCGTCGACCGGCAGCACCGCGCGCGCGAACGAAAAGATCTGCGACAGCGACACCGCCCCCGCACCGAGCAGGATCGTGCCTGCCACGATCACCGGCCCGTGCGCGCGCAGCACGCACAGCAGCGCGAAGCCGAGCGCGGCGGCCGCAAGCGACACGACGAGCAGCGGCCGGCGCTGGTCGCGGCGATCCGACCAGCGCCCGGCCCACGTGCTCGCGACGACACCGCTCGCCGCGATCAACGTCATGAAGATGCCGGCCAGAAACGGCGACATCCCCGCCGCTTCGACGCCGAACAGCGACAGATACGGCGCGGTAAACGACATCGCGACGCCGAGCAGCAGCGCGGCAACGGACAGCGGCACGAAATGCGCGATCCCGGCGAGGCGCGCGAAATGCAACCGCGGCGACTGCATCGCGTCAGTCCGGCTCGACCCATGCAGCGACGTCGACCGCACCGAGTTCGCGGCCACCGAGCACGAAGCGCGCACCGTCCGGCGCGGGCAACGTGCACGGCGCGTCGCCGTAGTTGAACGCGAACACGACGCGCCCGCGGCGGCGCAAGCGCACGCCGTCCGGCAGCGCGCGCACCTGCAGTCCGGCGTCGCGTGCGCAGCGGCCGACGATCGCGCGTAACAGCGCGCGATCGAAGCAGGCGGTCGCCATCGTCACGCGGCCGCGCCGCACGAGTGCCGGCACACCGTCGTCGCACGCCGCGAGCACGTCCATGCCGACCGCCGATTCGGTATCGACATGATCGCGCCATTTCAGCGCATGGCCGTCGACGCCGTCGAACGACACGCGCGGCGCGAGCGACGGCCGCAGCGACTCGACCTGGCCGATCCTCACCGGAAGCACGTCGCGCAGCTTGCCGGGCGCGAGGCCCGGCGCGATCGCGAATGCCGTGGTGCGCGAACCCGTGCGCGGCCCGAACAGCCACTGCGCATTGCCGTGCGCGGCCTGCTCGACGAGGCGATCCGCGACGACCGGCAGCGTCGGCGCAACGACGAGCGCATAACGCGACACGTCGCTATCGGCAGCGACGATGTCGACGTCGAGCCCCAGTTCGCGCAGCGCGTGGTACCAGTCGAACACATGCTGCTGATAGTCGAAATCGGCGCCGTGCGGTTGGATCCGGATCATCCAGTCGGCCTCATAGTCGAACAGCAGCGCCACGCGGGCCGGCTCGCGGGCCCCGGTGACGAGCGCGGGATCCAGCGCGGCCAGTTCTCGCGCGACGCGCGCCACTTCATGGCCGCCGGGCGACAGCCGGTCGTCCGGTGCATTGAGCCCCGAATGCAACTGCTCCTGTGCATGTGGGTACTGTCGCCAGCGGAAATACGACACGAGTTCCGCGCCATGCGCAAACGCCTCCCATGTCCACAGCCGTACCGCGCCGGCGTGCGGCACCGGGTTGTACGGCCCCCAGTTGACAGGGCCCGCCTGTTGCTCCATCACCCACATCCGGCCGTTTCCGACGCCGCGATACAGATCGTGCGAGAACGACGACACGTCCGGGTGGCCGGTGCGTGCCCAGCGTTGCTTGTCCGCTTCGTCGAACGGCAGCACTTCGGTGCGCGGCACCGGATAGCTGTCCCACGCGGCCACATCGAGGCCGCCGCGCGCGAATGCGTAGTGATCGAATTCGGTGAAGAAACCCATGAAGTTGTGCAGCACGTCGCGGCCCGGCGCGTGCGGACGGATCGCATCGACCTGCACCGCATGAAACCGCGCAACCTCGTCCGACTGATAACGCCGGAAGTCGAGCAGATGCGCGGGATTCGCATCGGTCGGTGTATGGCGCGGCAGTTCGATTTCGTCGAAGCTGCGATATTCCATGCTCCAGAACACGTTGCCCCACGCGCGGTTCAACGCGCCGATGTCGTCGTAGCGCACGGCGAGCCACGCGCGGAAACCTTCGAGCGCCGCACACGTATAGCTCGGCAGCGTATTGTGACAGCCGAGCTCGTTGTCGGTCTGCCATGCGATCACCGCCGGATGCGCGCCGTAGCGCCGCGCCATCGCGTCGACGATGCGCACGCAATGCTCGCGATACACGGGGCTCGCGATGTCGTAGTGGCGGCGCGAGCCGAACTGCCAGACCGCGCCGTCCGCGCCAACCGGCAGGATCTCCGGATGGCGATCGACGAGCCACTTCGGCGGCGCGGCGGTCGGCGTGCCGAGCACGATCTTCAACTGCCGGCTGGCGAGCGTGTCGATCGCTTCGTCGAGCCACGCCCAGTCGTAGCGGCCGGGCTCCGGCTCCATCCGGCTCCACGCGAATTCGGCGATCCGGACGCGGGTCAGGCCCAGTTCGGCCATCCGCCGCGCGTCGCGGTCCCATTGTTCGCGCGGCCAATGTTCGGGGTAGTAGCAAACGCCGAGGTGCATCGTGGATTCCTTGCAGAAGAAACAGGATTGGACGGATCAGCCCTTGGTCGCGCCGAACGTGAGCCCCGCGACGAAGTGCTTCTGCATCGCGAAGAACATCAGCACCGACGGCAGCGCGGCGAGTACCGAGCCGGCCGATACGATGTTCCAGGCTGTCGTCCATTGCCCCTTGAGCGCGGCGACGCCGACGGTGATCGGTGCCGCGTCGTCGCCTTGCGTGAGGCACAGCGCCCAGAAGTAGTCGTTCCACACGAACGTGAACACGAGGATCGCGAGTGCGGCGAGCGCCGGCCGCACGAGCGGCAGCACGACGCGCCAGTAGATCGCCCACTCGGACGCGCCTTCGACGCGCGCGGCCTCGATCAGCTCGAACGGCAGCTCGCGGATGAAGTTGCGCAGGAACAGCGTGCAGAAGCCGGTCTGGAATGCGGTATGGAACAGCACCAGCGCCCATACAGTGTTGTAGAGGCCGACGCCGAGCATGATCTGCCGCACCGGGATCATCAGGATCTGGATCGGCACGAAATTGCCGGCGACGAACAGCCCGAGCAGCACGAGGTTGCCGCGGAACCGGTAGTTCGCGAGCGCGTGGCCCGCGAGCGACGCGAGCAGGATCGACGCAGCGACCGACGGCACCGTGATCAGGATGCTGTTCGCGAAGTAATGCAGCATTGGCGTCTGCGTGAGCGCGGTGCCGTAGTTGTCGAGCAGCGCGGACTGCTTCGGCCAGTCCCAGTAGTGACCGGCCATGATCTCGTCGGTGGAGCGGATCGACGTGACGAGCACCGCGAGCAGCGGCACGAGCCACAGCACGAGCGCGCACGGCAACGACAGCCGGTACAGCACGCGGGCGGGACGTCCCCAGCGGGACACGGGCATCGGGTACATGTTCGCGATCCTTATGATTCGGCGCGCACCAGCTTGCGCAGTTGCCACACGATATAGACGAGCATGATCGCGAACAGCACGACCGCGATCGCGGCCGAATAACCTTCGCGGTAGTACTTAATCGCCTGGTCGACCATGAAGTACGCGAGCACGGTCGAACTGTCGAACGGTCCGCCGCCCGTCATCACCGAGATCAGGTCGAAGCTGCGCAGCGCGCCGATCACGGTCAGCACCACGGCCATGAAGGTCGCGGGCCGCAGCTGCGGCAGGATCACGTGCCACAGCAGCGTGAAACCGCGTGCACCTTCCATCCGGGCCGCTTCGACGATCTCGCCGTTGATGCCGGTGAGCCCGGTCAGATACAGGATCATGCAGAACGGAATCTGCGGCCAAAGCGCGGCGACGATCACGCCGTAGGTCGCATAGCGCGGATCGCCGAGCACCGGAATGCCGTGCCCGACGATCAGCTTCAGCAGCCCGAACGTCGGATCGTAGAACCACGAGAACACCAGGCCGACGACGACGCCCGGCAACACGAACGGCGCGAAGAACAGCGACTTCACGAGCCGGATCCCGAACACGTTCTGGTTCAGGTACAGCGCGAGCGCGAGACCGAGCGGCGGCGCGGCGAGGAACAGCGCGAGCCACAGCACGTTGTTCTTCAGGGCGACGTAGAACGTGTCGGACTGCAGCAGCTCGCGGTAATTGTCGAGCCCGGCGTACGTCATCGGCGTCATCCCGTCCCAGTGATGGAAGCTCAGCCAAATGCTGCTGACGATCGGATACAGCACGAACACGGTGAAGAGCGCGAATCCCGGCAATACGAACAGCAGGGCCGCGCGGTTGCGTCGGCGCGCGAGCGACGCACGCGCATGCCGCTGCGAGCCGGCATCGCGGCGCGCGGCGCTTTCGGACAGGCTGGTTGACATGAGGTGACCTTCGACGAAACGGGCGTGACGAACGAAACGGGCGTGACGGTAGCGACGTACCGGATCGGCATGGCCGGCCCGGTCGCGGTGCGTTACTTCCGGTAGATGCGCTTGCGCGTCTGCTCGAGGCGCTGCAGGATCGCATCGAGTTGCGTCGGGTCGGACAGGAACTGCTGCATCGCCTTCATCCCCTCGTCCGCCATTTCCTTCGTCATGTCGCGGTCGTAGAACTGCGCGATCCCGCCCGGGGTCGTCGCGAGCGTACGGAAGCCGATCTTCGAGATCGGGTCCTGCGGCTCGGGCGCCTTGTTGTTCGACGACAGCTGCCCCATCCCCTTCGCGAACTCGCCGTTGACCGCCGGTTGCCCCATGAACGCGAGGAAGCGGCGTGCATCCGTCTTGTTGTGCGCCTTTGCCGGGACAATCAACACGTTGACCGGGCCGTCCTCGGCAAGCGGCACCGACGCGTCGATCGCCGGGAAGCGGAAGAAGCCGATCGGGTTGCGCGTCGCGCTCAGCAGGCCCGCCGAATACCAGGTGCCCATCAGCGTCATCGCTGCCTGCCCGTTGACGATCAGCGGGCTCAGCGAATCGACGTCGTAGGACAGCGCGTTGTCGATGAAATACTTGTCGTCGATCAGCTTCTTCCATGCTGCGTACACGGCCCGCACGCGCGGATCGGTATATGCGACGTCGCCCGCCATCAGCTTCTGGTGGAACGCGTAGCCGTTGATCCGCAGATCGAGGTAGTCGAACCACGCGGCCAATGTCCACGCATCGCGCGCGGCCACCGCGATCGGCGCGATGCCGGCCGCCTTCAGCTTGCGGCACGCGTCGAGAAACTGCGCCCAGTCGGCCGGCTCGCCATGAATGCCTGCCTTCTCGAACAGGTCCTTGCGGTAGAACAGCCCGTACGCGTCATAGCCGAGCGGCAGACTGTAGAGCTTGCCGCCGTAGGTCGACGACTGCTTCACGGCCGCATACGTGTCGTTCCAGCCGTTCTTCTGCCAGTCCGCGCTCAGGTCCTCGATCAGCCCGCGCTTCGCGAAATACGCGAGCCGCTCGCCGTTGTTCCAGCTCAGCACGTCGGGCGGATCGGTCGCAAGCCAGCCGGACATCTGCACCTTGTACGCCTCCTCGCCGACGTAGCTGACCTTCAGGTCGACGTCCGGATTCGCCTTGTGGAACTGGTCGAACACCGCTTGCCACGTTGCGCGCTGGTTGCCGCGCGCGGCCACGTTCACCTTCAGCGTGCCCGCATCGGCCATCCCCGCAGCGCACGCCGCGGCGGTCGTCAGGGCAAGCAGCAGTCGGCTCGCACGAAATCTCATCGTTGTCTCCTGGTATTGGTGTGATGGATGCCGCGTCGCGCGCGGCGGATCGGCGCCGCGCCGCTACGCAAACGCCGCTTCGGCGTGGATGGCCGGCAACGCGATGCCGGCCTCGTCGAACAGATGGCAACACGACGGCGGCACGCGGAACGCATGCCGCTCACCGCGCCGCAACGCGGCCTGCCCCGGCATTTTCGCGAGCAGCGGCGCGCTACCGGGCTGGTCGAGATGCACGTAGGCGGCTTCGCCGAGCTGCTCGACGAGCGCGACGTCGCGCACGATCGCCGGCCGGTCGGCATCGCCGGACGCGGCGACCGTCAGATGCTCGGGACGAATCCCGAGCGTCACGCGTGCGCCGCTGCCGACGCGGCGCGGCAGCGGACGATCGCGCAGGGCCAGCGTTTCACCGGTGCCGTCCAGCCGCAGCCGGCAGCCGTGCGCATCGCCCGCTTCGACGACCGCCGGCAGGAAGTTCATCCGCGGCGAGCCGATGAAGCCCGCGACGAAGCGGTTGGCCGGCTGGTGATACAGCTCGAGCGGTGCACCGGCCTGCGCGATGCTGCCGAAGCGTGCGACGTCGTCGCCCGCGTGCAGCAGCACGATCCGGTCGGCGAGCGTCATCGCCTCGATCTGGTCGTGCGTCACGTAGACGGAACTCGATTGCGTGAAGCGTGCGTGCAGGCGAGCGATCTCGACGCGCGTCTGGCCGCGCAGCGTCGCGTCGAGATTCGACAGCGGCTCGTCGAACAGAAACACGCGCGGCTCGCGCACGATCGCGCGGCCGATCGCGACGCGCTGCCGCTGCCCGCCCGACAATGCCTTCGGCTTGCGATCGAGCAGCGCCTCCAGCTGCAGCACGCGCGCGGCCTCGGTAACCCGTCGACGGATTTCGTCCTTCGGCGTGCCGGCGATCCGCAGCCCGAAACCGATGTTGTCGAACACGGTCATGTGCGGAAACAGCGCATAGCTCTGGAACACCATCGCGACGCCGCGCTCGGCAGGTTGCGTGTCGTTCATCCGCACGCCGCCGATCCGCAGTTCGCCTTCGGTCACGTCCTCGAGCCCGGCGATCATCCGCAACAGCGTGGACTTGCCGCAACCCGACGGACCGAGAAACACGCAGAACTCGTGCGATGCGATCTCGAGGTTCACGTCGCGCAGCACCGGCGCATGGTCGCCGTAGCGCTTCGAGACGTCCTTCAATGAAATGGCGGTCATCGCGCTCTCCTCTCCTCGGTCAGGCGCTTCGGGTCGAGAAATTTAATCGCTTAAATTTCAGTGGCGCAGTTCGCCCGGTTCGCCGTACCATGTCGTCTCCTTGTCTGATGTGTCGAGAAATTAGCGTATCGCCTGTCCCTGTGCAACTTGTGGGACGTACTCCCAGAATATGAGCAGAAACTCCTCCGCTTCACTCCCGTCGCGCAGCGTTGCACGACCGGCCGGAGACCGCGCATGGTGACGCTCGCGCAAGTCGCGCAGCGCGCGAACGTCACCGCGGCGACCGTTTCGAACGTGCTGCGCAATCCGCAGAAGGTGAAGCCGGCGACCGTCGAGCGCGTGATGGCGGCGATCCGCGAACTCGGCTATCGGCCGAACCTCACTGCGCGAGCGCTGGCCGAGGGCCGCACGTCGACACTCGCGCTGATGCTGTCGAACATCACGAACCCGTTCTATCCGGAGTTCGTGCTGGCCGCCGAGCGCGAGGCGCGCAAGCGCGGCCATTACCTGCTCGTATCCAATACCGACGACGATCCGGCGATCACGCGCAACTACCTCGAACGGATCGCGGGAACGCTCGCGGCCGGCGCGATCGTGATGAACACCGATCTCGCCGAAGCCGAGCTTGCCGACATCGCGCGCCACGGCGCATCGATCGTGCTGTGCATGTGGGAGCACGTGCATGCGTCGCGCACGCTGCCGTGCGTGACCGTCGATTTCGCGGCGGCGGGCGCACTGGCGGCCGCACATCTGTCCGGGCTGCGGCATCGCGCGTTCGGCGCGCTCGTCGGCAAGGGCTCGGGCGGCCCGCAGTCGGTGCGGCTGCGCGGTTTCGCCAACGAACTCGCAGCACGGGGTCATCCGGTGGACGCGCTGACGACCGTGTCGGCGCACGATTCGATCGAAGGCGGTTATGAAGCGGCCGCCGCGCTGCTCAGAGAGAAGCCCGGCCTCACCGCGCTGTTCGCGACCAACGACCTGATGGCGATCGGCGCGATGCAGGCGGCCGCCGATCTCGGCCTGCGCGTGCCGGCCGATGTGTCGGTGGTCGGCATGACCGATATCCAGCTCGCCCACCAGTTTCGCCCTGCGCTGACGACGGTGCGGTTCCCGACGTCGCAGATCGCCGCGCGAGCAATTGCGCTGACGCTCGACATGATCGACGGAATCGAGCCGGCCGCAGCCGTGCATACGATCGGTACGCCGGAACTCGTCGTCCGCGAGTCGACGGCCACGGCGCCGGCCTGACAATCGGCGGGCGAGCGTGCCGAACGGAGCCCCCCCGCTTCCCCCGTCATCGCCGCCGTCCGGAATCCTGAAAGTTGCCTGCGGCAATTCACCGACCGCGCGCTTGTATTGAGCATGACCTGCAACCGCGACCGGCGCCGTGTCACTGCTCCGGCTCGATATAGGCAGCCAGTTCTTCGGGCCTGCCGGACGGAAAAGCCTCCTTCAGATGATCGAGAAGCACGGAAGCGCGCGTTCAAGGGCAACAAGTTCTGCCGCTCGACCAACGTTTCAGACTACTCGGGATTCAGCTGTCCAGTGACCTGCCAGGCATGCGTCAGGCAGCAGACCTCGCATCGCCCTGCCCGCGCCACGCCCGCGGCGACATCGCAAACCGCTCACGGAACGCACGACTGAAATGCGACATATCGTTGAATCCCCAGCGCAACGCGATGTCGGACACGCGCAGCACCGCGCATTGCGGATTCACGAGATCTTCCGCGCACCGTTCGAGCCGCAGGTTCCATACATAGCGCATCAGCGACGTGTCCTCCGCCTCGAACAGCTTGTTGATATACCGTGACGAAATCCCGATCGACTGCTCGATCATCATCGGATTCAGCTCCGGGTCGCGCAGGTGCTCGAGCAGATGGCGCTTCACGCGCGTGAGCGTCAGCGCCTTCATCCGCGACTGCGCGAGATCGTTGCGCTGCAGGCTCCCGAGCGTCATCGCGATCAGCGAGATCGCAGTATCCGACAACTGCAGCATCTCGTCCTCTGACACGTGGCGAATCTGCGACGACATCTGCTCGAGAAATCCGCGCATCACGCAGCCGACTCCCTGCCCAGTCGGAATCGGGCACGCGGTGCGGTGCTCCATCCCGACGACGAGCTGGTTCAGCGTCGTGCGCGGAATGCTGACGACGATCTCGCGCCACGACTGACCGAACTGCAGGTGATGCGGCCGCGTCGCGTCGTAAACCGCGAAATCGCCCGGACGCAGCGTGACGATCTTGCCGTCCTGCTCGACCGACTGGCTGCCCTCGAGCATCAGCACCGCGAAATACTTGTCCTCATACTCGCTGCGCGCCTGACGGTAGCGCCGAGTCACCGCCTGCTCGGTCGCATGGATATCCGAGATCCGCAATTTGTCGCACTTGCGCTGCCGTACCTGGCCGAAGAAATCGGCCTTCTGGACGGCCGCGATCTGCACGTCCGCGAACAGGCGCAGAATCATCTCGCGCCAGAATTCGATGCGCTGGCTGACCGAGCCGTCGGTCGCGACCTCGATCGACGAACTCGTCCATTCGAACGGAGCACCGCTGGGCGCGAGACCCGTGGCATCACCGTGCGCGGCGGGAGGGATCGAATGCTTCACCATGATCGTGTCCCAAATGAATGAGCGAACGGGCAACTGGTAGCGTGCCCGTTCAAAAACGCGTTGTCCAACCGATTCGACAGCTCACGCCGCGTTACCCGTCGGCGCGACACGTGGCGCCGCGGCGGTGCGCTGCCGAGCCGGGCGCGTCATGCGAACGCCGTCTGCTGCCAATCGGAAGATTGTTCATACGCATACGCGCATCGGTAGATCGTCGCCTCGTCGAAGCGACGCCCGACCAGTTGCAGCCCGATCGGCAGATCCTCGGCGACCCCGCACGGCAGCGACATCGCCGGATGCCCGGACACGTCGAACGGTGCGGTATTCGCGAGCATCTCGAATGCGCGCGTCAGCGATTCGGACATTGCGCAACCGGGTTCCGGCAGTTTCGACGCGCGTATCGGCACTGTCGGCATCAACAACAGATCGTACGATTGCAGCGCCGCGTCGTAATCCGCGCGCAGCCGCCGTGCGAGATTCTGGCACTTCGCGTAGTAGCGGCCGCGATACCGGCTGGTGAAATACTCGCCGAGCAGCATCGTCACCTTCACGGTATCCGGCAGCTCGTCGGCGCGTTCACGCCAGCCCGCGTGATGGTCGATCATGCCGGTCACGTACAGGCCGCCCCAGTTGAAGCCGTGACTGTTGCCCTTCATCATCTGCTGCGTCGCGCCCTCGGCCGCGATCGGCAGCCAGATCGCCGTGCCGGCCGCATGCAGCGGCACCGACACCTCGTCGACTCTCGCGCCAAGCTGGCGCAACCGGTGCGCGGCGACGAGCGCCGCCTCGTCGACGACCGCCTCCGAATTCGCGAGCCCGAACCCTTCTCGAAGGATCCCGATCCGCAGGCCGGCAATGCCGTCGCGGATCGCACCGAGATAATCGGCGCGCGGCGGCAGCGCCCGCTGGCGCGGATCCAGCCCGTCGTCGCCGGCGATCACGTCAAGCAGCAGCGCGTTGTCGAGCACGCCGTTCGTCATCGGCCCGAGGTGGTCGACGGTCGCCTCGATTGGCATCGCGCCGGTATACGGCACGAGCCCGTGCGTCGGCTTCATCCCGTAGATGCCGCAATATGCGGACGGAATCCGCACCGAGCCGCCCTGGTCGCTGCCGAGTGCCATGTCGACCTCGCCGCTCGCGACCAGCGCGGCGCTGCCGGACGACGAGCCGCCTGATGAATGTCCGGTCTTGCGCGGATTGCGCACCGGCCCGGACGTGCTCGTGTGCGAGCCGCCCGAAAAGCAGTAGTACTCGCACGTCGACTTGCCGGCGATCGTCGCGCCGGCGTCGAGCATTCGCGTGACGACAGTCGCGTCGATATCCGGCACGTAGCCCTCGAACGTGCTCGCGCCGTTGCGCATCGGCACGCCGGCGACGCAGATGTTGTCTTTCACGGCCACCGTCTTGCCGCGCAGCTTGCCGTCGGCGGTGCCGTGGATCGTGCTCTTGCGCGCCCACGCCCCATATTGGTTCTCGTCGCCTTCCGGGCGGTAGCCAGGCGTGCGTGGATACGCGACGGCTGGCAGATAGTCCGGCAGCGCGTCGATCGCGTCGTACGCGTCGAAATTTGCCTGCAGCGCATCGTCATAATCGGCGAGCTGCCGGAAATCGACATGGAAGCCGAAGCCGGCAGCGATGTCGGAAAGTTGTTCGCGGGTCGGGCGTTTGATGGCCATCGACGTTCTCCAGTTCGGTAAGGCGGCACCGCCCGTACTGCGCGGCGCCGGCACGATTCAGCGGGCGATGGCGACGGCGTCGCGCATCATCCCGGTTCGCGGATGGCAGTTCACGTATTCGTAGATCTGATGTTTCGCGTCGAATACGGATACCTCGTGGTACAGCCGCAGCTTTGACAGCCCGGTAACGACGCGGAAGAACGTAACGAAGATCCGCAGGTGCGTCGGATGGGATTCGGCCCAGCGCTCGAGGCGGTCCAGCGAGCGCCAGTGGCCGATGTTGTAGCTCTCGTCGAGCAGGTTGCCGTCGAGATCGATCGACTGCACGTAGCGGTTGCTGTAGCAGCCGACGTCGGCGCCGTTGTCGCGCAGGAATTCCATCCCGGCGCGAAGCGTCGGCTCGATCTCCTCGAGATACAGCCGGCGCTCGTCGTCCTCGGCCGCACGCCAGTCCTGCCCTGAGCGGATCAGCGCGATGTTGTCGTGCGCGAGGACGACAACACGGCCGCCGCGTGCCGGATCGCCTTCGACGATCCGTAGTTCACCGTCCGCGCACATCCAGTCGGTCTGCGAGATCGGAAACCGGTCGCGCATCGATCCCCAGTAGCCGTGTTCTTCGATCTCGCCGCTGACGCCGTCCATGATCGCGCCGACGCCGGGGAAATCATTCGCGAATGCATACAGTGTTTCGAACTGCTCCGCGCGCGGCGCGACGATTTCGCGAAAGTAGCCGATTCCGTCCGCCAGCCGCGCGTCGGACGCCCACCATTCGGCGACCGCCGGCGATGCGATCCAGCGCGCGTACGCGGCCGGATCGCGCCAGTAGCCGACGGCGATCAGGTTGTCAAAGCCCTGGTTGTCGGTGTGCTGCGTCAAGTCATGATTGCCCGGGCCGTCCGGCGCACCGAAATCGGCGATGATCCGGCGCAGCCCGGCCAATGCGGCGGCGCGCTTCTCGGCGCCGCGATACTGCACGCCGAAATATCCCATTACGACCTGGCTGAGGTCTTCGGCCGCACGGGCGACATACATCGGAAACGGCGGTTGGTAATCGTCGGCGACGCGGCGCGTCAGCGTGCGCGGACAGATCAGGTGCTTGTCGATGGCGGATTCCATGCATGGCCTCACTGAAAAAGAAGTCGAATGTCGACGAATCGACGATCAGGAAAACGAATAGATATGCATCGGATGGGACTCCCGGCGTCGTCTCATCGTTAGAAGATGTGCGCGTAGCGGAGGCCGACGAGCAGGCTGTCCTTCGGCCCATTGCGCACGCTCAGATCGGTGCCGAGCTGGATCTGCACCTGGTCGGCCTTCGTCACGAACTTCGACGCTGTCACCCGCATCCGCGTCGTACGCAGCGCGTCGTGGCTGTCGACCCCGTCGATGCTCGTCTCGCCACCCCAGAGTTGCGTGATGCCGACGCCGAGTGACGTACCCGGATCCGGCATGTAGCGAACCATCGCCTGCGCGCTGTAGCTCATCCGCTGATGCAGCGTCGCGCCGCTCGCGCCGTACGACGTGTTGTTGCCGTACCAGATCGCGTCGCCGACGAGATCGAGCGCCCACTGCGGCGAAAAATGCTTCACGTACGCAGCCTGGAAGTCGAGCGACCAGCGGTGCGCGCCGAGATTGAGATTGTGGTTCTGGTCATAGCTTCCGGTCGGCGCGTAGACGTAGACGGTCGCGGCGGCGACGTCCTTTGCATCGTTCAGGCGGAATTTCAGCGGCGCGGTGAGGATCACGTCGCCGACACCGGTCGTGCTGCCGAGCGCGCTCGCATTGCCGAAGCCGCTGACGTGACCGAACGGCAGCAGCACCTGCGGATCGATCGTCAGGCGGTCGGTAATCTGGAACACGTGCAGCAGGCGCGCAATGCCGATGTTCGACTGCAGGTCGAAATCCGACGTCTTGTGACCGTTCGCGTAGTACGCGTTCGTCGTCGAATAGTCGTAGTACAGCACGCCGATCGTTGCGCCGACCGGGTACTGCTCGTAGTCGCCCGGATCGACCTCGACCGCGCCCGCGTAATGCGACGCGACCACCAACAGCGATGTGCCGATCCAGCGCGCAATTCGCTTCAGTTTCGTTTTGTTGACGTTGTCCATCGTGCCCCTTACCTGGATGCGCAGACACCATCGCGGCCAACGTGCGACGAACGCGCGCCGTTGCCAGACGCCGGAGTCGTGGTGTGCTGCATGGCTGTTATCCGTCGGCACGTTTTGCACGCCGACGTTTCGCGACACCGAACGGCAGTCGCTTGAGGGGGAGAATAGGAAGGCAAAATCTGCGATTCTGTTTTCCCGCGGAACAAGAAATTGGCTGTGGCGGGCTTCTGCGGCCAGTGCCATGCGGCGGCAACAAGGCGAGGCGTGGCCGCCGCCGTTTCGTGCGGGTATTGCGACGCATGCGGCCGCCTGTGCGCGGGTGCCCTGTCGATTCAGCGGATCTCCCGCACCGGTTACGCGTCGCCGTCCGTCGCGCGCCGGATCCGTCTCAGCATAGTTTCAGATCCGTGCCGGCAAAGAACCGCGCTTTTTCTCTTCTTACCCTGCTCGTCAAGCGTGACCGACACGATGCGTCCGCACCCCGCCACGGAAGCAGCGACGACGTGGCGGCGGTCAACCCGAACCACCACAAGGAGCCCCACGATGAGCGCGAACCCCTCCGCGGAAACAGCCTCGACGCCCGGCGAACGTGCCTGGGCGCTGTTTCGCGTGATGAAAGAGAAGAACCTGATCCCCGACGGCTATATCGAAGGCCTGACGGAACTCATGTCCACGACTTGGGATCCGGCCAACGGCGCGCGCATCGTCGCGCGCGCGTGGGTCGATCCGGCGTTTCGCGAGCGACTGCTGAAGGACGGCACTGCCGCGTGCGCGCAGTTCGGCTACACGGGCCCGCAGGGCGAATACATCGTCGCGCTCGAAGATACGCCGACGCTGAAGAACGTGATCGTGTGCAGCCTGTGCTCGTGCACGAACTGGCCGGTGCTCGGGCTGCCGCCCGAGTGGTACAAGGGCTTCGAATACCGCGCGCGGCTCGTCCGCGAGGGGCGCACGGTGCTGCGCGAACTCGGCACCAACCTGCCCGACGACGTCGTCGTGAAGGTCTGGGACACGACGGCCGAAAGCCGCTATCTCGTGCTGCCGGTGCGGCCCGCCGGCAGCGAGCACATGACCGAGGAACACCTGCGGACGCTCGTCACGAAAGACGTGCTGATCGGCATCGCACTGCCGCGCGCGAGCTGATCCGCGCCGCGCTCCCCTATCGACCTTCATCTCGGAGATCACACATGGACGGCTTTCATGACCTCGGCGGATTCCAGGGCTTCGGCCGGGTGCCGCACATGATCAATAGTCTCGGCTACAAGCCAGTCTTCAAGGAAGATTGGGAACATCTCGCGTACAGCCTGATGTTCGTCGGCGTCGATCAACTGAAAAAATTCAGCGTCGACGAAGTGCGTCACGCGGTCGAACGGATCGACGTGCGTCAGCACGTCAGTACGCGCTACTACGAGCGCTACGTGATCGCGACCGCGACGCTGCTCGTCGAAACCGGCGTGCTGACGCAGGACGAACTCGACCGCGCGCTCGGCTCGCATTTCCGGCTCGCGAACCCATCACATTCCGCCGGCCGAGCGGCGCCTGCCGGCTCGACGCGGTTCCAGGTGGGCGATCGCGTGATCGTCCGCGACGACTACGTGAGCGGGCACATCCGCACCCCGGGCTACGTGCGCGGCAAGGAAGGCGTCGTGCTGCACCGGACGAGCGAATCGTGGCCGTTCCCGGACGCGATCGGCCATGGCGACACCAGCGCCGTGCATCAGCCGACCTATCATGTCGAATTCTGCGTGAAGAACCTGTGGGGCGACGCCGCCGACGACGGCTACGTCGTAGTCGACCTATTCGAAGGCTATCTGGATCGCGCGCCGGGGACGCCCGCATGACTTCGCCGGCCAATTGGGCCGCGCCGGCCGACCCGCCGGTCCGGATCCCGGTGACGGTGCTGTCCGGGTTCCTCGGCGCCGGGAAGACGACGGTACTGAACCACATCCTGCGCAACCGCGCCGGCCTGAAGGTCGCCGTGATCGTCAACGACATGAGCGAAGTGAACGTCGACGCCGACGACGTACGACGCAACGTCGAGCTGCATCGTGGCGAGGACGAACTGGTCGAGATGAGCAACGGCTGCATTTGCTGCACGCTGCGCGCCGATCTGCTCGAGCAGGTGAGCACGCTCGCGCGGCATCGGCGCTTCGACTACCTGCTGATCGAGTCGACCGGCATCTCGGAGCCAATGCCGGTCGCGGAGACGTTCGCGTTCCTCGACCGCGACGGCTTCTGCCTCAGCGAATTCGCGCGACTCGACACGCTCGTCACGGTCGTCAACGGTGAGACGTTCGAGGACATGGTCGCGTCGGCGGAACCGGTCGCGCGCGACGCCGCGCTCACGAACGGCAGCGACGCCGGGCCGCCGCGCAACCTGTCGGACCTGCTGATCGAACAGGTCGAGTACGCGAATGTGATCCTCGTCAGCCGGTTCGACCGGATCGGCGACGAGGGTTTCGACAGGCTGCGCGCGGTACTCGCGTCGCTGAATCCGTCCGCGCGGATCCTGCCGATGCGACACGGTGAAATCGATCCGTCAGACGTGCTGGACACCCGGCGCTTCGATCTGCCGGCGCTCGTCAAATCGCCGGGGTGGATGCAACGCATGCAGATCGACGAGCGTCCGTCTGAATCGGATTCGTACGGGATCGCGTCGTGGGTCTATCGCGAACGGGCGCCGTTTCATCCGGCGCGCCTGCTCGCATGGCTGAGCCGACCGTGGGCCAACGGCCGGCTGCTGCGCTGCAAGGGCTATGTCTGGGCCGCCCACCGCCATGCCGAGATCGGCATGCTCGTGCAGACGGGCGGCCGGTTCCAGTGGGGTTACGTTGGCCGCTGGTGGCGATTCGTTCCGCGGTCTGACTGGCCACGCGACGACTATCGCCTCGATGGTGTGCTGGAAAAATGGGAGGAGCCAGCCGGCGATTGCCGGCAGGAGATCGTGTTCATCGGGCAGGGAATCGATTACGTGCAGTTGCGGCGTGAACTCGATGCGTGTCTGCTGACGGTCGGGGAAATCGACGCGGGACGGGAGTCGTGGGCGCGGCTTCCGGAAGCCGACGCGTTCGACTCGCTCGCCGGAATTTTCCTATCTCGTAGCTGACGATGCGTGAATCTCCAGCGTGCGCGTTCGCCCTACGTCGGTCAGGCTCATAGGCCCCCAAACTCGAGAATCGAGCGCGCGCCTCACGGATCGAGTTCAACGTCGGCCCGGCGGTTTTGCGCTCGACCAACTGCTGTCGCATTGGTTGCGACTGGGTTGGCCGGGCCGTGGCCTGCGATGGTCGCCGTCTGCGATTTCACGCCGTGCTCGCCAAGATAGCGCGCGATTTCCGGGCAGGACGGTATCGAACGGAGCAAGGTGCCGCGGTTCTTCGATGCCTGATTTCGCCCGGCGGCTCAGTCGTCAAAATTGGCTCGGAAGTCGGCCGTATAATCCTGGCCGCCGTAATAGACGCCGAGGACTGCCACCTGCTCACCCGTGATCCGATAGGCAATTACGGTGCGCCCACGGTAATTCGTCACGCGCAAGCCGTCGAGCAGGTCATCGCGCGGCACACCGCGGGCCGGGAAATGCGCTAGCGGCTCGCAGCAAGTCACGATGGCATCGACATAGCCAGCGGCGTGCGCGGCGCACCCGCGGCGGCGATCGCGTCCTCGAGCTCGGCCAGCTGATCCCGCGCCTCGGGCGAGAAGACCACGCGATAGGTCGGGCCGCTCAACGCGACGACCCACGGCGCCGGGCGAGGGATGCGCGGACGTCGGCGGGCGACAGCGCGCGCGACGGATCAGCGTCGAGTGCCGCGGCTGCCGGCACAACAGCCGCGCGGAGCCACGCATCGATCGCCCGGTCGCGCGCGGCGAGGGCGCGCAGCGCGTCGCGGATGACTTCCGACTCGGTCGCATATTCGCCGCTGGCGACCCGCTCGCGCACGCTGTCCGCCATTTCGTTCGGGAGCGTGATGCTCATCTGCTGGGTGGTCCGCATTGCAGTTCTCCGAATTGGGTAGGATTTAATCCTACTCCACACCATTATCGCGGTCATGCGCTTGACTAGTTAATGGGTGCTCCCCGGCAGACAGATGAGACTGCCCAGCTTTTGCAGACTCCCCGGGTTTCGCATCCTAGTTCCGGGGCAGCGCGACATGCGTTGCGTCATCTTTTGATATCGTTAAAACATCGAAAACATTTCGACATAACTAAACTTATCAATATTTTAGGGTCGCATCGTATTTCTTTTGCATACAATGATTTCGCTCGGACAAAGCCGCGCAGTTTTTGTGTTCGTCACCCTGTTCGCCATTGGTGTCGAGTTTTGCGCGTGACCGGCTCAATGGCGCTGGGTAAACAGGCGCACGAGTTCGTCGCGTAACGACGAGACATCGAGGAGATGCCGAGCGCGCGTCGCCGCCACGTACAGCAATCGCATTTCGTCGTCGTCCATCGTCAGGCGTCCGTCGAGCATCTTGAAGCGGAAGTCGTTCGCAATCTTCACCCGTTTCCACTCGAGCCCTTTCGACCGGTGAACGGTTGAGATCACATAGTCTGCGTTGGCCTGGGGTGTGACGCGTCGCGCTAGCGCGCGCAGATAGCCTGTCCCACACTCATCGACGATCTGGACGATCGGTAGCAGGTCGCTCCCCACGGCGCTGCGCGCGAATGATTGAGCATCCTGCCACGTTTCGAACAGCGAAAATGCCGCGGGGCGAAATGCTCGTCGGCCGGCGAGCAATTGGTCGGCGCCGTCTGCGTATGCTTCAATCTCGGCGGGACTCATGCGGATCGCGGGTCGATGACCCGATTCGAGGCCGGCGGCCAATTGCCAGATCGCCGTCACATTCTTCCGGCACAAAACCGCATCGACCGGTGGAGCGATGTTCGGATCCTCGACCAGGATGGAGCCGATGTTGTGCTGACCACGTATGGGCGTCGTCTCGCCCAGCAGAGCGAGAATACGACTGGCGAGCACCGCCAACGTCGAACCGAAGCGGAACGATTCCGTGAGCGCGCGCTCGGGGGCGGCGATCTGGGCCATGGCGTTGACCGCGCCGCGCCACTCATAGATCTGCTGGTAGGGATCGCCGACGTAAATGATCTGTGCGTGGTGCTGGCGGCCGAGCACCGACAGCATGACGCCATCACTATCTTGCGCCTCGTCAAACAGGATGAAGTCCGCATCGATGCGCGGGTCCGCTTGTGCCCAGACTTTCAGCAACACATCGGGCGTAACGGCGCTTTGCCCTCGCGGGTCGGTGCTCTCCTCCCACAGGCGGACGACATGGGGAAGCAACCATTCGCGCAACGAGGCGGCCGCCTTGTCGTCGATCTTTTCGTCGACAGGAATGTGCGCAGTCTCCGGACGCAGCTGTGCCGAGCGACAAAACATGCCGAGACCATCGGCAATCATTTGGCCGATCTCGAACGGCACGACTTCTACGGGCTTGCCGTTGACGTTGGGTACCCGTACGGGGCCAAGCCGATAGCGGGCGGCAAGTTCATGCGGTGGTTCGACCGGGAGCTTCATCCGACTGCGCAATGCCGACGTGACGGATGCATAGGCGTGTGCGTGCATCGTGCGCGATCGGACATTCGGCGGAAATCCTCTGCGCGCATGGTCAGCGATTTCCCTGTTGAATGCGAGATAGCTGCCGCGCTTGCCGGCGAGTTGATCCGCAACCAGCCGGAGCGTCGACGTCTTGCCGGCGCCGGCATAGGCCTTGATTTTCAGGTTACCTCCCCGCGCGACCGCATCGACGATCGCGTACTGTTCTGCAGTCGGCTTGAACATACGGGACATGGCGGGTGACGAGGATTGAGAACGGAATGGCCGAATAGTGTATCGCGTCGTCGAACGCGAACCAATCCGGGCACAGGGAAGAGCAGTCGAACAATCCACTCGCCAACCGGCAATTCCACTTCCTCGGTCATTTCCCTGTTTTCGTCTACAACAACGACATCTGTCCGCCGATGCTATCGCGAGTGTCGCGGTCGCCTTCCTCTGTAGCAATGCTCGGTCGCCTTGCAGACTCCGTGTTCCGACCTACCTCCGCAGCCACTTCTCCCCGTCGATACTCGCGGCCCCACTCGGGGCTAAGTACATCGGACGAGAGCAACACGCCCGGCGCAATCTGAACGAGGTGACTCATCGGCGGAATGTCCTATACGGGTTGAACGTCGAAGTGCGCGGCGGCGTAGCGCGCGTTGCAGTTCCACACCTCGACTCCGTCGTGGGTGAACGTTGACCACCCGTCTGTCACGGTCATCGTTGCTCTGGGGAACACGGCACCGTGCCCATTTGCAGTTGCTCCGAGTATGGTGCGCTCCCGGCCCGTTGCGCAGTACTCACCGTCGACCAGCATGCCGTCGTTCTGTTTGCTCTCCATCCTGTCTTCTTCTGCAGGTCAGCGATCGTTCGTTGTGCTGACTTCAATGCTGCGTCTGAGTCCACAAGCCGGGACTTCCATTTGAAGCCAACAATGCTTCCTTCCTCGAAGCCGGCCCACCCGCTCCATGTTCCATCAACAGGTACTCCCATGCGCGCAGCACGCTCTTGTATTTTCCTGGCCACCATTGTGTGAGGGCGCAAGATGGCTGAGCTTTGGGAATGGAACGGAAGCTGCGAAGGGCATAGTCATCTGCCCGACGTCGCAATTAACCCGCGAGATCGATTCGTCCGATCGCGAGTTAGGTGGGACGGATTGGGTATCAGGCGTGCGCGGTGCTGCTGGCTCGGGTGCGGCCCTTGGAGGTCGCGCTGCTCGCTCGCTTCGCGACTGGCCTTGCTTTCTTCGCCACTACGGCCTTCGTCGCGGTCTTAGCCTTGGCTTTCGCCTTCAGCGTTGCTTCGGGCTTTGCCAGCGTGAGATGCAGGCCCATCGCCCCGATCACCTTCATGATCGTCGCGAACTCGGCATTTCCCTTGTTGGAGAGCGCACGGTACAGCGCTTCACGCGCGATGCCCGACTCGCGCGCAAGTGCCGTCATGCCACGTGCCTTGGCAACGTCACCAAGTGCCGCTTGAATCTCGACCGGATCTCCGCCTTCAAACGCTTGTGCGAGGTACAGACGGTAATCGTTTTCATCCTTCAGGTACTTCGACGCGTCAAACTCCATCAACTCGCTAACTTTCATGTCAAATCTCCAACTCTTTCGCGATGGCCCTGGCGCGCTTGATGTCTGCGGCCTGCGTGGACTTGTCGCCACCGCACAAGATGATCACCAGCACGTCGCCATGCTGCGTGAAATAGACACGGTAGCCCTTGCCTACATCGATCTTCATCTCCGAGACGCCGTCGCCTACCGCACGCCAGTGTCCAAGATTGCCTAGCCTTGCCCGGTTGAGCCGACCGACGATCGCCGTCGCGGCCTGGCGGTCTCGCACGCGGGAGAGCCAAGTGTCAAACTCGGGCGTAATGATCAGCTTCGTCATGTCCCAATTGTAACCCATAGGTTACGGCATATCAAACGCCCGCGCCGCATTCCGAGAGCATTGCAACCACTCCTGCACGACGTTGATAAACTTCCAGATCTGCTGCGCGGCTTTGTCGCGGACATTGCGACCGACTTCGGACTTGAATGGAACTGTTGTGCGCACATCCCAAATCAATACTTTACACAATGATATTTTTAGGGTCGGATATATTTTATCCTTGTATCGCGCACAACATGCCTGGTGAGCAAACGTCCTGACGAGACTGCCATTTCAGTCGTCAAATTCGCACACGCCGTGTCCTGAGCGTCGCCGACGGCGACTCCCCGAACGCGCGCTTGTATTCGAGCGAGAAGCGTCCGAGGTGCGCGAATCCCCATTTCAGCGCAATGTCCGTCACCGACCCGAGTCCTGGTGCCTCATCGCTGAGCAGCTCCTCGCGCACGTGCTGCAACCGAAGCTGCCGCACGTAAGCCATCGGCGTCGTGCCATGACGATTCCTGAACCCGGCAAACAGCGTGCTCGCGCTGACGCCCGCGAGTTCGGCGAGTCGTTCGATCGTCAGCGATTCATGGAGGTGGGCACGGATGTACTCCTCGACGCGCCGCACGTAGAACGGCGCGAGTGCCACCGGCATGAGTCGCGCACCGGTCCTCGCGCTATTCGGCTGGCCGTAAAGCAGAATGTTGAGCAACGTCGATTCGAGCTGTTCGAGTGCCAGCGGATGACGCAACGGATGCGTGTCCATTGCGATCACGTCGGCGAGCATCGGCAGCAGTTGCGTCAGACACGTCCCCTGCGATGAAGACAACAGGAACTCCGGATCGAACTCGATCGGCGCGCGCCGGTCGTCGCCGAAATGTCGCGCCGCATGCCGTTCCAGCACCCCGCGCTCGATGCGCAGGATCGCCTGCGGACAGGCATCGCCCCAGCGCATTTTCAGCGACAGCGTCGGCGAGATCAGCGACGCCGCGCTCGGCGACGAAATGAAGTGCTTCGAGCCGCACTCGATCTCGGCATGGCCCCGTAGCGGGATCTGCAACAGAAAGAAGTTCTCGAGTGGCCCCGGCTCGATGCTGACTTCACTGCCGTAATCGAGCAGATTCAGCGACAGGTCGCCCCAGCGCGCGTGATACAGGCAACTGTGCAACTGGCGCGAATGGCCGGTCAGCGTCAGCCGGTGTGGCTTGAACACGTCCCCGACTCGCGCGCGCACCTCGTCGAAATCGTTCGACTGCAGCAGCAGGTTGCCCTGGTTGAAACAGGCGGCCTCGGCAAGCCAGCCCGTTCCGGAAAAATGCGCCATCGAAGTTCTCCCGTGATGCTCGATTGCACGCGCGCAGTGCATGCGTTCCCGATCCGTCGAATCCCGTCGCACGATCCGGATAACGTCCGGAGTATCCGGACAGTCCAGCCCGGTAGAACGAAATTCCCGAACTGATAACGCAAGAAGCGAACCATTCGCGCATCGTAGAAAACTGCGCAGTGTGGCCGTATCCGCACATACCCGCAGTTCGACACGTCACCGAGCGGGTCCGGCCACCGGATCGTCAGGTTTCCGGAATTCGTGGACAGCGGCCGAAGAAAGCGGATAGAAGCGCCGGTTTCGTCCACCAATACTAGGCCCGTCACAAACATGAACGATGGAGGGGCACATGAAAGGACGGCATATCGACATTCCATCGCCGGACGGCGGAACGTTGCGCGCATACCTGAGTACGCCAGCTGCCGGGAAGGGACCGGGCATCGTGCTGTGTCACGAGATCTTCGGGGCAACCGCGACGATGCGCGAAGCGGCCGACTACTACGCCGAGGAAGGCTATACGGTGCTCGTGCCCGACCTGTTCTGGCGCCAGTCTCCCGGCATCGAACTGGGCGACTCTCCGGCCGATTTCGAGCGCGCGATGGCACTTTACCGGCAATACGACGAGAGCAAGGGGATCGAGGACATCGGCGCGGCACTGAGCGTGCTGACGCGACTGCCGGAATGCACCGGCGAGGCCGGCGTGCTCGGCTACTGCCTCGGCGGCAAGCTCGCCTACCTCGCTGCGTGTCGGCTGCCGGGCGTGGCCTGCGCGGTCAGTTATTACGGCGTAGGCATCGAGCATGCGCTGGATGAGGCTGCTCACCTGCGCGGGCGTCTCGTGCTGCAGATCGCCGGACAGGATCGCTTCTGCCCGCCCGAGTCACAGCAGCGTATCGCCGAAGCGCTGTCCGGACGCGACGACGTCGAGGTGTACGTCTATCCCGGTGTCGATCATGCATTCGCGCGCGTCGGCGGCGACCACTGGGACAAGGCGGCCGCGGTGATGGCGCATCAGCGCGCGATCGCCGCGTTCCGCCGGACGCTCGGCCCGAACTACGACCTGTCCGCGCTTTGGGAAGTCCATCTAAAGCACGAATTCGACACGCGCAACGTCGACGCAACGATGGCCACGATGGTCGCCGAGCCCTACGTGAACCATATTCCGACGCTCACCGGCGGCGTCGGCCGCGAGGAACTCAAGCGTTTCTACACGCACCACTTCGTGCACGCGAATCCGCCTGACACCACGATCACGCCAATCTCGCGCACGATCGGCGCAAGCCAGATCGTCGACGAACTGCTGTTCTGCTTCACGCACACCACCGAGATCGACTGGATGCTGCCAGGCGTCGCGCCGACCGACAGGCGCGTCGAGATACCGCTCGTTGCGATCGTCAAGTTTCGCGGCGACAAGCTCTATCACGAGCACATCTACTGGGACCAGGCCAGCGTGCTCGTGCAGATCGGGCAGCTCGATTCCGCCGGCCTGCCGGTCGCGGGTGTCGAAACGGCCCGCAAGCTGCTCGACGAAACGGTTCCGTCGAACGGACTGATGCGCCGCTGGCAGGACAGCGCGCCGTCGCCGGACACCCATTGACCCTGCCCTACCCTCACTCACCGTTTCCGGGAGTCACCCCATGACTGTCCTTGCTGGCAAAGTCGCGATCGTCACCGGCGGCGCCACGCTGATCGGCGCCGCTGTCGCGCAGGATCTGTGCCGCGCCGGTGCGCGCGTCGCGGTGCTCGACCTCGATGTGCACAACGGCGCGCGCGTCGCGGAATCCCTCGGCGCACACGGAATGTTCATCGCCACCGACATTACTGACGACCACGCGATCGAACGCGCGGTCTCGGCCATCGTCGAGCGGTTCGGCGCGATCGACCTGCTCGTCAATCTGGCCTGCAGCTACGTCGACAACGGCATCCAGGCGAATCGCCACGACTGGCTCGCCGCGATGGACGTCAATGTGGTCTCTGCCGCGATGCTGACGAAGGCAGTGCATCCGCTCATGGTCCGGCGCGGCGGCGGCGCGATCGTCAACTTCAGTTCAATCTCTGCGCAATGCGCGCAAACCGGCCGCTGGCTCTATCCGACGTCCAAGGCGGCGATTCGCCAGCTCACGCGCAGCATGGCGATGGATCTCGCACCCGATCGCATTCGTGTCAACTCGGTGTCGCCGGGATGGACCTGGTCGCGCGTGATGGAGGAACTGACCCACGGCGACCGCGCGAAAACCGATCGCGTTGCCGCGCCGTTCCATCTGCTCGGGCGCGTCGGCAACCCGTCGGAAGTCGCGAAGGTGGTCACGTTCCTTTGCAGCGACGCCGCGAGCTTCGTGACCGGCGCCGACTACACGGTGGACGGCGGCTATTCCGCAATGGGCCCGGAGCAGGCGGTGCCGGCTATTCCGCGGCTGGCCGAATGAGCGCAGCCCGCGGCCGGCCATCAATCACATTCCGATTCGAATGCCATCAATCAAGGACTTTCTCATGAGACGCATTGCCATCGTCGGCGCCGGTCAGTCCGGCCTGCAACTCGCATTTGCCCTGCTCGACCAGGGCTTCCAGGTCACGCTCGCGACCAACCGCGACGCGGAGCAGATCCGCACCGGCAAGGTCATGTCGAGCCAGTGCATGTTCGATACCGCGCTGCAGATCGAGCGCGATCTCCGCCTGAACACGTGGGAGGAAGCCTGCCCTTCCGTCGAGGGCATCAGCCTCGCGGTGCCGCATCCGGACGGCAACGGCCTGAAGGCGATCGACTGGTCGTCGCGGCTGACCCGCTATGCGCAGTCTGTGGACCAGCGCATCAAGATGGCCGCCTGGCTCGACACCATTCGGCACCGTGGCGCGGACGTGCGCATCTGCGACGTCGGCGTGCCCGAGCTCGAGGAACTGGCCCGAAGCCACGATCTCGTGCTGCTGGCGGCCGGCAAGGGAGAAATCGTCAACCTGCTCGGTCGCGACGACGCGCGCAGCGCGTTCGACCGCCCGCAGCGCGCGCTCGCCCTCACCTACGTGAAAGGCATGACGCCGAGCCAGCCGTATTCGCGCGTGCGTTTCAACCTGCTGCCGGGCATCGGCGAGTATTTCGTGTTCCCCGCGCTGACCACGAGCGGCCCGTGCGAAATCATGGTGTTCGAAGGTATTCCAGGCGGCCCGCTCGACTGCTGGGCCGACGTGAAGACACCCGAGCAGCATCTCGACAAAAGCCTGTCGTTCCTGCAGCAATACCTGCCGTGGGAATTCGAGCGGTGCCGCGACGTCGCGCTCACCGACCCGAACGGCACGCTGTCCGGGCGCTTCACGCCGACAGTACGCAAGCCGTTCTTCCGCCTGCCGTCGGGCCACACGGTGTTCGGCATGGCCGATGCCGTGGTGGTCAACGACCCGATCACCGGCCAGGGATCGAACAATGCCGCGAAATGCGCGAAGGTGTATTTCGATGCAATCCTCTCGCGCGAATCCGCGCCGTTCAGCGAAGACTGGATGCAGGACACCTTCGAACGCTATTGGGCCTACGCGCAGTATGTCGTGCGCTGGACCAACTCGCTACTCACGCCGCCGCCGCCGCACATCCTCGAACTGCTCGGCGCAGCCGGTCGATTGCCGTCGCTCGCCGCGTTGATCGCCAACGGTTTCGACGACCCGCGCCAGTTCTCGCCGTGGTGGTTCGATCCGTCGGCCTGTGCGGCGCTGATCCGCGAACACAGTGCGCGTTCGGAGTGAACGACATGGAAACCACCGTCATGCACGATCGCGACATCGACGCCCGACCCTGTGTCGACCCGGCGCAATTGCGCGCCGCATTCGGGCAGTTCCCGACGGGCGTCACCGTGATCACCACGCGCGCGGCCGACGGACGCAAGGTCGGCCTCACGGCCAACTCGTTCTCGTCGCTGTCGCTAGACCCGCCCCTCGTGCTCTGGAGCCTCCGTAAAGCCGCGCCGAGCTTCGCGGATTTCATTGCCGCCACCCATTTCGCGATCAACATTCTCGCGCACGATCAGATTGACCTGTCACGCCGCTTTGCGACACCCCACGCCGACAAGTTCGAAGGGGTGCTTCACGTGACGTCCGGCGCAGGCGGCATGCCCTGCCTCGAAGGCGCGAGCGCGCGGTTCGTCTGCCGCAACGTCAGCCAGTGCGAAGGCGGCGATCACCTGATCTTCATCGGCCAGATCGAGCAATTCGATGCGTTCGGCAAGGCGCCGCTGGTGTTCCACGCGGGGCAATACCGTGCAATCGCGGCTCACCCAGCTCTTTCTTGCTCGATTTGATTAGTCATGCAAATAAATGTGCGGGAGGTAGTTCAAATGAAGCGCCGATTTCGTCCGCTTGCCATTGCAGGCCTCGTGCTGTCTTGCATTGCCGGAACGGCGCCAGCCGAGGCCGCCGATTTGCCAAGCGTCAACCTGGGCATGACCAGCTTCCTCGATGGCATGCCGCCGGCCGACTCCGGCTGGTACGGCACACAGTACCTTGAGTACTACACGGCCGGCCGCATCAACGACAACGCGGGCAACAAGATCGGCCTGCCGAAGCAGGATGTCGACCTGTTCGCCGGATTGAGCCAGCTCGTCTATCAGTCGCCGCTGACATTCGCGGGGTTGCATCCGGGCCTCGACGTGATCCTGCCGTGGGTCGCGTCCGTGCATACGGACGACGGGATCGGCAACGTAGCGCTGAATTCGCGTGCCGGTTTTGGCGACCTGCTGATCGGCCCGTTCATCCAGTTCGATCCGGTCATGGGCGCGCATGGTCCGCGCTTTGCACAACGCGTGGAATTTCAGTTCATCGCGCCCACAGGCGCATACGATCCGACACGGGCCATCAACCCAGGCAGCCATTTCTGGTCGTTCGACCCGTACTGGGCGGCCACCCTCTGGCTGACGCCGAAGTGGACCATGTCATGGCGCCTGCACTATCTGTGGAATGCGACCAACCATCGTCCGTCGACTTCGTTCGGCCCGGACGTGGCGTCGACCCAGGCGGGCCAGGCAATCCATGCGAACTTCGCGACGGAATACGAGGTTCGCCCCGGTCTGCGTTTGGGTGTCAACGGCTACTGGCTGCGCCAGACCACCGATATGAAGGAAAACGGCCAGAACGTGCCAGGCACGCGCGAAGCCGTGTGGGCAATCGGACCCGGCGCGATGGTCAGCTTCTCGCCGCAGGATCATCTGATGTTCAACGCGTACTTCGAGGTCTATGCGCGCAACCGGCCGCAAGGCACGCGTATGGTGTTGCGCTATGTGCACCACTTCGAATGACGCACGAACCGGATCTTTCCACTTCTGGCTGGCCCGGTTTCCTGGGCCAGCCCCATCGGCGTCAATGCGCGCCGCCGTATGCAAAATAATTCTATATATCGATTTTATCGGGTCAGCATACATTTTTTGCGCCACGCGCAAAAATTGTCACTGATTGGGCGGCGGACGCGTCCATTTTGCAGCAGCCGTCTCACCGACTGCACCGAACGAGAGCGCACAGTAGGCAGCGACGCGCCGGTCATCGGAGAGAACGAAGGTGCGCGACGCACCGCTGGCCTGATTACGCAGCACACAGCACTTGAGTTAGTCGTCGAGGCTTGGTTGGGCTCGGCGACCACGTGAGAGTCCGGAATCCCAGCTTCAGGCCCGCTTGCAAGGCTGCCGTGCGGCGGCGTCTTGCAAAGCGCCCGCGTTCCACGCATGCCGCGCGGGCTCCCGCGCGAAACCCATGCCGAGTACGACTTCCATTACAGCTTTTGCTGCGCCACGAGTGCGGTCATCGCACCACACCGTTCTCCGTGCTCTTTTTCGGCCTGCGCGTGTCAGTCGCCGGGATTATGGTCGTGATAAGCGCCGTGCGCGCCAGTGCGGGTCCCGCCTCGACGATGCGTCAACTCCAGCCACGGCGCATACCGCCCTCGACTATCGCACGATGGTGGCAGTGGTGGCTGACCGAGTTCGTCAGCACCCCTTTTTGGATGTTCGAGCGCGCGGCGTTCATGGCGCGCGTGCGGCAGGTGACCGGTGGGCACGCCTGCGCTTTGCAAGCGTCGACCCTTAGTCGGCCGCCCCACCCGAGGCGGAGCGATTGCGCGAACTCATCTCGGTGTTGGCGGCCAAACGGCGGCGGCATCCCGTGACCGGCGCCGACGTCCCGTTCGGCCGCTCCATCATCGAGCAGAGTACGACCACGCCCCGCCGTGCGTCACAGCGGTGACCACCTATAACGGCCGGGCTACACTCGTTTCTAAGCGGCCTGACCGAAGAAAACAACACCAACCTTGATCGATCTGAGAGTCAGATCGATCGACGTTGACGGCCCGGATTTGCTTGGATGGAGGCAGGCGTTGTACGCCGTTGGGAGGCCGACCAATCATTTTCTCCAAAGCGTGCTGCTTAAGTGAGGTGCATCATGCTGATCATCAACGGCCAGCCGATTGCGGACGACCAGGTGCTTCGCGTGCGCGATGTTGTGCTCTCTGCGACGGACGATCGCCAGACGCAGCGGGATAAGCTCGCCCGCATCATGGTGGGCGAAATGTACCAGTTCGTGGGCTTGCTGGATGTGAACGGCATGATGCTGGAGATCAACCGGGCAGCGCTCGAGGCGGTTGGGATCCGGATGGACGACGTTCAGGGAAAGCCGTTCTGGGAGGCCCGCTGGTGGGTCATCGCGCCGCAGACCCAGGCATTGTTGCGGGAGCTGATCCGACGCGCTGGCCAGGGTGAGTTCATTCGCTGCGACTTCGAGGTTTACGGTCAGGCAGCAGGCGAGGAGACGATCACCGTCGATTTCTCGCTTCTACCCATCAAGGATCAGAACGGCAAGATCGTGTTCCTGCTACCGGAAGGCCGCAATATTACTGAGAAAAAGCGCGCCGAAGCCGAGATCGAAAAGAAGAACGAGGAATTGCAGGCAAGCCGGGAGTTGATTCGCCGCCAGCGCGACGAACTCCAGAGCCTCTACGATGAGATCGTCGCTGAGCAGAAAGTGTCGGAGCGGCTACTGCTCAATTTGCTGCCCTATCCGATCGCCGAACGCCTGAAGGCACGTCCCGAGTTGATCGCCGACAGCATCCCGGAAGTCATCGCCGACAGTTTTCCGGAGGTGACGGTGTTATTCGCGGACATCGTAGCATTCACCCGGTTTTCGGCAGGCATGAGCCCTGAGCAACTGGTGGGCGTGCTCAATGAAATCTTCACTGAATTCGACACCATCGCTGACCAGCGTGGACTCGAGAAGATCAAGACCATCGGCGATGCTTACATGGCGGCAGCGGGACTGCCGGAGCCGGCGGCAGATCACGCTGCGCGCACGGCGCATATGGCGCTGGACATGATCGACGCGTTGGAGCGCTTCAATCAACGCCGCGGCTACAACCTGCAGATGCGCATCGGCATCAACAGCGGCGCGGTGGTGGCCGGCGTGATCGGCAAGCACAAGTTCATCTACGATTTGTGGGGCGACGCGGTCAACACCGCTAGTCGGATGGAATCCCACGGCGTGGCGGGACGTGTGCAGGTGACGGATGCCACTCGGCGCAGGCTCGGCGCGCCATTCCGATTTGAAGAGCGCGGCACCATTGAGGCGAAGGGGATCGGTCAGCTACATACGTGGTTCCTGTCTGGCCGGGATCGTGCTCCGTCTGGATGATGCCTGTACCGCCGAAGGCGAATCGGGTTTCCAACACGGTGGTGGCCGCTATCCGCCATCACCTTTCGCCAAGCAATGCGAGAAGGCGACTGGCAAGCGCCACCAACGTGGGCTCGAAGCGGAACGATTCGGTTAGGGTCACGACCGCCCTTCCGCGAGAGTCAGACCCAATTCCGTAAGGCTAAGGTCAGGGCGCTCAATGACGGCCAGAACTCCGTCGCCCTCCTCGACCGAGTCACTCTCGCAGTCGACCTACCTTGCTTCAATGATCAATTGCATGGCTTGGCTCCGAGTATTGCGAGACTGATCAGGCCACTCTATAAGAAACCAGCACCGCCGCAGGAAGCACACGCGGCCCTTGTTGAGTGCCCCCCAAACTTTTGGGCGCTCTCGTCTACAGATGCCTATCACCGTGTTCCACCGTGACTCCCCGATTGCCCTCACCCACCATGTCCACCATCGATCGCTACGTCGAAGCGGCCACGCGCGACAACACCCGGCGCAGCTACCAGTCGGCGATCCGGCATTTCGAACGTGAGTGGCGCGGCTTCCTGCCGGCGAGTGCCGATGCGGTCGCGCAATATCTGGCCGACCATGTCGCGTCGTTGTCGATCAACACGCTGCGCACCCGGCTGGCGGCGCTCGCGCAATGGCACCAAACGCAAGGCTTCCCTGACCCGACAAAGAGCCCGCATGTCCGCAAAGTGTTGAGGGGCATCGCGGTGCGTATCCCGCGATGGAGGCGCGCGCCCGCCCCCTGCAACTCGAACGGCTCGAGCGCCTCGCGGGCTGGCTCGACGTGCAGATCCAGGCAGATGCGCGCCTGCGCTTGACTCACCGGCGCAACCGGGCGCTGGTGCTGCTCGGTTTCTGGCGCGGCTTTCGCTCCGACGAGTTGTGCCGCTTGCGCGTCGAACACATCACGATCGAGGCCGGCCTCGCGGCATGACGCTGTTCTTGCCGCGCACGAAGGGCGACCGCATGTTGTTCGGCACCACCTTCAAGGCGCCGTCGCTTTCGCGGCTGTGTCCGGGCGCGGCCTATGAGGCGTGGATGGCAGTGCCCGACCTGACCGAAGGCCCGGTATTTCGGGGGATCGACCGCTGGGGGTATCTGCGAAACGACGGTTTGCACGCCGGCAGCTTTGTGCCGCTCCTGCGCGCCCTGTTTGAAGCGACGGGCGTGCCTGCACTTGACGGCTACAGCAGCCACTCGCTGTGCCGCGGTTTTGCAACCTGGGCCAGTTCAAACGGCTGGGAGGTCAAGATGCTGCTGTGGAATACGTCGGCTGGAAAGACGTGCGTCGGCCATGCGCAATATCGACGCAGCGGACCCGTTCGCGCAGCACCGCATCGAAGCGGCGCTCGCGGCGACGATGGCACTGGAGTTGCCGTCGACAGATGCCGCAGCCCTGCGTTTGAAGGTTCCGGCGGCCGCCTCCCCGAAAATCCAGACTACCGCCGCCGGCATCGGTGGCTTCGACACCTGCCACCACGGCAACGGTCCTGGGCCACCGCGCGCGTGGACGATGAAGCCCGCCGGAGAACGCGGGCTACCCACCTGATGGTCAGCGGACCTCAATCTGCATAATGCCCTTTCAGTCCGTAATAGGCGATGTACAGGTAGCACACAACTGGAACGCAGAACGAGAGCTGTACGCCAATGTGGTCGGCCATGAAGCCCTGGATGAGCGGGACGATCGCGCCACCGACAATCGCCATGCACAAGATTCCCGAGCCCTCGCCGGTATGCTTGCCCAGCCCCTCGATCGCCAGCGTGAAAATGGTCGGGAACATGATCGAATTGAACAGGCCGATCGCGAGCAAAGCCCACATCGCGATCGTGCCCGACGCCAGTATTGCGATCACGAGCAGCGCCGATACGACGAAAGCGTTAAAGGCCAGCAAATAGCCGGGGCGGATCTTGCTCAGCAATGCAGAGCCGAGGAAGCGCCCCACCATGGCTCCGCCCCAGTACAGCGACAGGTATCGCGCGGCTGCCTCCTGCTGCAGGCCCGCAATCTGCGGCTGGCCCATGAAGTTCACCAGAAAGCTCCCGATAGCGACCTCGGCCCCCACGTACAGGAAGATGCCGACCGCACCCAGCACCAGGTGGCGATGGGCCCAGACGTTCTTGCGGACATGGTGGGTGTTACGGGCGTCGGGCACCTCGACCGGCGCTTCGGGCGCGTCGATCTCCGGCAGCTTCAACATCGCAATCGCGAAGGCCAGCAGGTAGAAGACGATCGCGAGCCCGATGTACGGGATTTGCACTGCGCTGGCTTGCGAGACGCCATAGGCCGCGAACTCCGCGGGATTCAATTTCTGCAACTCCCCGGCTGCCTTGATCGCCACCGAGAGAATCAACACCGAGCCAAAAACCGGCGCAAGCGCGGTGCCGAGCGAATTGAAGGCCTGGGTCAGGTTGAGGCGGCTCGACGCCAGCTCCGGCGTCCCGAGAATGGCCACATACGGATTGGCAGCCACCTGCAGCAGCGTGATACCCGAGGCGAGCACGAACAGCGCGCCAAGAAAGAACGGATAGGACGCGTGTTCCGCCGCGGGATAGAAAAGAAGGCAGCCGGTTCCCGCCGCCGACAGGCCGAGGATAATGCCCGCCTTGTATCCGAGCCGTTCGACCAGAAAGCCTGCCGGGAACGACATGATCAGGTATGCGCCGAAGAAGCAGAACTGAATCAACATCGCCTGCACATAACTCAGCGTGAATACCGCTCGCAAATGAGGGATCAGGATGTCATTGAGCGAGGTGATGAATCCCCACATGAAGAACAGGGATGTCAGGATGATCAGCGGTGTCGTATAGCTCGTCGCAGCTGGCGAGTTGCCGCCAGGTCGTGCGCTTCCTAAAGTCATGTCTGCCACAATGTTGTCTCCTCGGGTTCGAATCATCTGATGAGCGCGTCGGAAATCGACGCGTCGCGTTCGTCACATAGGGCAAATGCGACGCACGCAAGCGTTGCGTTTCCTTCCACGCGCTGCAAAATTGCCCTGGCGCGATTCTGTCGTTACGCGCGCAGGGCAAGTCAAAGTAGCCAGGCCAGATCGGCGTCAGACCTTGGCAATGTGCAGGAAGTTGGTCGTGCCGGCCACGCCGAAAGGCATGCCAGAGGCAATGACGACGAAGTCGCCCGCGTGCGCGAAGGCTTCACGTCGCGCGATCGCGCAGGCTTTGTTCACCATGTCGGGCACGTCGGAGACGCGTTCGTCGGCGTGCACCGGATGCACGCCCCAAACAAGCGCCAGGCGCCGTGCGGTGGCGAGTTCCGGCGTCACGCCAAGCACGGGCACCACCGGCCGCTCGCGCGCCGCGCGCAGGCTCGTGTAGCCGGATCGCGTGTAGGTGACGATCGCCGCGGCAGGCAGCAGGTTCGCGGTCTGCTGCAGAGCAAGGCAGACCGCATCGGCGACTGCGGCCTGCGGCGCCGTATGAGCGGCGTCGATCGCGCTGCGGTAGTCCGGATCGGACTCTACCTCTGCAATGATGCGGTCCATCATGGCCACAGCCTCGCGCGGGTATTGGCCGGACGCGGACTCGGCCGACAGCATCACGGCGTCTGCGCCGTCGTACACCGCATTGGCCACGTCCGAGGCTTCCGCGCGAGTCGGCACCGGCGCGGCAATCATCGATTCGAGCATCTGCGTGGCAACGACGACAGGCTTGCCAGCCGCCCGGCAGGCCCTGACGATCTGTTTCTGGATCCGCGGCACCTGCTCGGCCGGCAGTTCGACCCCCAGGTCGCCGCGCGCAACCATGATCGCGTCGGCCGCATCGACGATCGCGTCGAGCGAGTCGATGGCCGCCGGCTTCTCCAGTTTGGCCAGCACGGCGGCGCGCCCCTGGACGATCGCCTTCACCTCGAGCACATCCTCCGGCCTTTGCACGAACGACAGCGCGACCCAATCGACGCCCAGCGTCAGCCCGAACTCGAGGTCGGCACGGTCCTTGGGGGTCATGGCCGGGATGGGCAGCAGTACCGAGGGCACGTTCACACCCTTGCGATCCGATATCGTGCCGCCGGTGATCACCTGCGTCTCGGCGAAGTCCGGCCCGAAGCTCAGCACCTTGAGACGCACCTTGCCATCGTCGACCAGCAATTCGGTACCGGTCTCGAGTGCGGCAAAGATCTCCGGGTGGAGCAGCGGTGCGCGTGTGGCGTCGCCCGGCGTGGAGTCCAGATCAAGGCGAAACGCGGCACCGGCGTTTAGCGTGACCGGGCCGTCGGCGAGCGTGCCGATGCGCAGCTTCGGGCCCTGCAGATCGAGCAGCACGGCGATCGGCCGCCCGGTGTCCCGCTCGACGCGGCGGATGATCTCGAGCCGTTCCTGGTGCTGGGCGTGCGTCCCGTGACTGAAGTTGAGCCGGAACACATCGGCCCCGGCGTCGAACAGAGCGCGCACCGTGGCCAGGTCCGAACTCGATGGCCCCAGTGTCGCGACGATCCGGGCATTGCGTTTGCGATGCGTCATGTTCACTCCGCTTAAAAGATGAAGTCTGTGTTGATGAACTTCGATTGATGTTCGCGCACGATGGTGTTGAGCAACGCCATGTTCGGCTCGGTCTGCCGGGTCGCGACCATCGAGCGGATCGAGAACGCGCGCAGCGCATCGCTGACCGACAGCGTGCCCTCGGCCGAATCCTTGCGCCCGGCAAACGGGAACACGTCCGGCCCGCGCTGGCACTGGCAGTTGATGTTCACGCGGCAGACCTGGTTGACCAGCGGATCCACCAGCGTGCCGATCTGCGAGGCGTCGTTTCCGAAGATGCTCACCTGTTGCCCGTGATCCGAGGTGATCACGTAGTCGAGTGCCTCGTCCACCTCGTCGAAGCGCATGACCGGGACGACCGGACCGAACTGCTCCTCCCGGTACAGCTTCATCCCCTCGCGCACGGGATAGACGACAGCCGGGTTGAACAGCGTGCTGCAGAACGCACCGCCGCCCTCGTTGACGACGCGCGCCCCCTTTGCCACGGCGTCTTCGATCGCTTCCGTCATGTAGGCGGTGCGATGCGGCCCCGGCAGAGGCGTGATGTGCACGCCGGCTTCCCAGGGCATGCCCGTTTTGAGCCGGGCCAATTCAGCCGTGAATCGCTCGAGGAATGCATCGATGACACTGCTGTGCACGATCAGCATCTTGAGGGCCGTGCAGCGTTGTCCGTTGAACGACAGTGCGCCGAGCAGGCATTCCCTGGCGGCCAGATCCAGGTCGGCATCGGGCAGCACGATGGCCGCGTTCTTCGCATCGAGGCCCAACACGGCGCGCAGGCGGTGCGATTTCGGATGCTGCTTTTTCAGATGGTCCGCAACGCGGCTCGATCCGATCAGTGCCAGCACGTTGACGTTGCCCGAGGCCAGCATGCGCGGCACCACCAGTTGACCCGGTGCATAAATGGTGTTGACCACGCCGGGCGGAAACGCATCCCGAAACACTTCGAGCAGCGGCTCGAACAGCAACGTGCCATATTGTGGCGGCTTGAGGACCACGGTATTGCCCATGAGCAGCGCCGGGATCAGGGTGCAGAACGTCTCGTTGAGCGGATAGTTGTACGGCCCCATGCACAACACGACGCCCAGCGGCGTGCGGCGGACCTGGCCAATGGTTCCCTCGACCACCATGAATCGCGAATGGCCGTTGTCCATGTCCTTCAGCGCTTCGATCGTGGCCTGAATGTACTCGATGGTGCGATCGAACTCCTTGCGCGAGTCGGCGAGGCTTTTGCCGATTTCCCACATGAGAAGGTTGACGATCGACTGCCGGCGCTCGGCCATGCCTTTCACGAACGTTTGCATGCAGGCGATGCGGCCAGCGACCGTCATCGTCGGCCATTCGCCTCGGCCGTTGTCGTACGCAGCGACGGCGGCATTCAGCGCGGCGTCGCTCTGCGCCTCGTGCATGAGCGGGTAGCTGCCGATCTCGAGCTGGCTCACGTCGCCCGTCACCGGGTCGCGTGTGCAGACCGGCGACAGCACGGTTTTGCAGGGGCCGTCCCATGTGAGCAGCTCCCCGCCAATCAAGAAACCGCGCTGGTGAACGGGGGCGGTCAGACGGTGTTCCGCCGGTATCTCGTCGAGGGTTGGGAAATGCTGGGCGAGTCGCGAATCGTGATCGGTCGTCATGAGGTCTCCGAAGGCAGTGGGGACAGGTATGCAGCGTGTTGAGTCGAGGCGTTCAAGGCGCACGGCTGTAAGGCGCTTTGCCGGCAGCGCCGAAGTCGATCGGAGCAGAGCATGTGGGCATGGCGCCTGCGCGCGAAGTGCTGCAACGAGGGATTGAAGCCGGCGAGAAACGCCAACGCAGATTCGGCAGATGAAACCAGTGCACTGGCGTCCCCGCATTCATTGCGTCATTGCGAGGTGCCGGATTTTGTCCATGCGCTTCGCCGAGACCTCGCGCTGTTCCGGAAAGGCCCCGTAGCGCTCTTGTCGGCGAACTGGATCAGCCCTTTCTGCATCGACATCGCTTCGCCTTTTCGTCTCCAGGTACTATTCATTGCGCTCGACTGTAGTTAAACTACACAACAGTGTCAATTACAATTTTTGCCTAACTACATTGCCTCGGGCGGCAGCGACAGATGCCTGGCGATTCCGGCGGTATCACCGCACTTTTCGGTGCGGCGCAGGCGCGCCTCCGATGCAGGCGCGGCCCCAGGCGGAGAGCCTGATCCTGCTGATCGCTCGCCAGCACAAGCTCCACGTGCAGCAGCAGGCCGCCGCGGCTGACCAGAGCAGTGCCATCTCGAAGCTGGCGAACGACAAGGAAGTGAGACTCTATGTCTACAGGTGCACCTAACAAATTTGCCCCTGGCGAGAGCCAGCACGCCGACGGACCGAGAATGCTCGCCGACATCGGGGGAACCAACGCGCGCTTTGCCCTGGAGTCGGGCGCCGGCGAGATCGGCCAGGTTCGCGTGTATCCGTGCGCCGGCTATCCGGGTGTCGCGGAGGTCATCCGGCAGTATCTGAAGGACGCGAAGGTCGGCCGCGTGAAGCACGCGGCCATCGCCATTGCAAACCCGGTCGACGGGGATCAGGTGCGCATGACCAATCACGACTGGACCTTCTCGATCGAGGCCACGCGCCGTGCGCTCGGCTTCGACACGCTCCTGGTCGTGAACGACTTTTCCGCGCTTGCCATGGCGCTGCCGGGTTTGACCGACGCGCAGCGCAGCCAGGTGGGCGGCGGCCAGCCCCGCGAGAACAGCGTGATCGGCCTGCTCGGGCCGGGCACGGGCCTCGGCGTCTCGGGGCTGATTCCCGCTGACAACCGCTGGATCGCCCTTGGCAGCGAAGGCGGCCATGCGAGTTTCTCGCCGCAGGACGAGCGCGAGGATCTCGTGCTGCAGTTTGCGCGCACGAAGTCGCCGCACGTGTCGTTCGAGCGCGTGTGCGCGGGCCCCGGCATCGAACTGATCCATGGTGCGCTCACCGCGCGCGAAAAGAAGGAGCTGCCCGCGAGCCTCGACACCGCCGAGATCGTCAAGCGCGCGCACGAGGGCGAGGCACTCGCGGCCGAAACCATCGAATGCTTCTGCGGCATTCTCGGCAGTTTCTCAGGCAATCTCGCGATGACGCTCGGCTCGCACGGCGGCATCTATATCGGCGGCGGCGTGGTGCCGCGCCTGGGCGAGCTGTTCACCCGCTCGTCGTTTCGCCGGCGCTTCGAAGCCAAGGGGCGTTTCGACGCCTATCTCGCGAACGTGCCGACCTACGTCATCACCGCGGACTATCCGGCGTTCCTCGGCGTTTCGGCGATCCTCGCAGAACACCTGTCGAGCGAACCGCGCGGGCGTCCCGGCAAGGCATTGCCGCTTTGACTTCGCTGTACCGCAAGGAACAACCCGATCGATCCATCGTGGCCACGAGTGCTCACGTGCCGACGGTTACACGGGCCGTATTGCCCGCGCGTAAACGTTGGAGTACTGACGCATTCAAGACCGCGTCGTCCAGTTCGACAAAGGCACGCCCACGAAACGATGCATAACCGCAAGCTATCTCAAAAGGCAATGCTGCTCCCCTTGCCGATGGCGTACGTCAGGGATGCGTCGCTCGCAGCACATCTGGCCTTCGCGGTGTGCCGCGCGGGTCAGGGGAATCGGCATCAGCTCTACCAGCTTATCCGCATGACCTATCTTTCATACCTGCTTTGGCAGGACGGGTATGGAGACGCGGCATACGAACTGTATTGCAAGGCGGAAGGCGCATTGGAGGCTGCGGCCGAGCACGCCTTTGCAACGGATGATTGGCGCCTCGGCGATGACGCAGTCTGTTTAATGCAGGAGGTCGTCCGAATTTACGATGGCCAAATGGGCTCGGTTCGTCGTCGACGTTACTTGCAATGCACCGCCAAACTCGACCGTTTGCTCCGAATCGAAATACCGGACAAGCTGCGCGGACAGGATCCTCATGCTGCGGCATTTTCACGTTGAGGCGCTTGTGAGCCAAATGTCACCTCGGAAATCGAGTGACCGTTGATCAAACAATCGTTTCCAACGGAGGAATGGATGTCATGACGATGAGTCGGTTTGCCGACAAGCAGAGATGGTCATGAACTTGCCCGAGGTGGACAAGGCGCCAGTTGCCGAGGTCGCGAAGTAGCACGGAATCAGCGAGCAGACGACCTACAGCTGGCGACTGCATTTCGGTGACCTGGGGGCGGCACGCATCCCGCGTAGATGGCGTCGAGATCGATCCCGGCTAATACAATTCCACTCTCTCGGCCTTTCCCTGTTTTCGTCTGCAACAATGACATCTGTCCGCCGATGCTCTCGCGAGTGTCGCGGTCGCCTTCCTCTATAGCACTGCTCGGTCGCCTTGCAGACTCCGTGTTCCGGCCTACCTCCGCAGTTCCTTGGTCCCCTCGATACTCGCGGCCCTACCCGGGGCCAAGTACATTGGACGAGAACAACACGCCCGGCGCAATCTGAACGAGCTGACTCATCGGCGAAATGTCCTATGCGGTTGAACGTCGAAGTGGGCGGCGGCGTAGCGAGCGTTGCAGTTCCACACCTCGACCCCGTCGCGGGTGAACGTTGCCCACCCGTCCTTCACGGTCACCGTCGCTCTGGGGAACACGGCACCGTGCCCATCTGCAGTTGCGCCGAGGATGGTGCGCTCCCGGCACGTTGCAATGTACTCGCCGTCGACCAGCATGCTGCCGCTCTGTTTGCTCTCCATCCCGTATACCGTTGCAAGATGGTCGTTCAGGAAAGCATTGCCGGGACAGTAATCATCTGACCTTCACTGTCGCGTTTTGCGCCATCTGGCGATCGACTGAATGGTGGCGAACGGCCTGTATTTCTGGGCCACTCAACATTCGAAAGCGCAAACAAGAAACCCGCCGAGGCGGGTTGGTGAGACGGGCGTCGGAACGAAGCAGAAGTGGGGTTGCGGCCCGGTATCGATGGCCGCCTTTGGGTACGTTCGTTCCGACTTAGGACCAGTCTACGAGCATCGGCCTACGTCCCCTACTGGGGAAAGTCGCAATGGCGAGGCAATGAAGTGATTCAGCGTAAACGACTTCGAGTGCCGTCGTTCAAGCCTTCAACAACTGCTGCGCGTTGTCCCGTCAAGAACGTCTCACCTAGACTTGACCTTGATCAAGGCGACGAGGTAGGGCCACCGTCTAGCCTTCCCGATTTGGCAACCCCCACGCCCGCGTTAGGAGAAAGGCCATGCTGACCCAGAAAACGAAAGACATCGTGAAGGCGACCGCACCGGTTCTGGCCGAACACGGTTACGACATCATCAAGTGCTTCTACAAGCGTTTGTTCGAAGCCCATCCTGAACTGAAGAACGTGTTCAACATGGCCCATCAGGAACAGGGCCAGCAGCAACAGGCGCTGGCACGTGCGGTCTACGCATACGCCGAGAACATCGAAGACCCCGGCAGCCTGATGGCCGTGCTGAAGAACATTGCCAACAAGCATGCGAGTCTCGGTGTCCGACCGGAGCACTACCCTGTCGTCGGCGAGAACCTTCTGGCTGCTATCAAGGAAGTCTTGGGTGCCGCAGCAACCGACGAGATCATTTCCGCATGGGCGCAAGCCTATGGGAATCTCGCCGATGTCCTGATGGGGATGGAAAGCGACTTGTATGAGCAATCTGCTTCAAAGCTAGGCGGCTGGACAGGCTGGCGCACCTTTGTCGTGCGCGAGAAGCGGCCCGAAAGCAGCGTCATTACGTCGTTCATCCTTGAACCTTCGGACGGCGGCCCCGTCGAGAACTTCGAACCGGGGCAGTACATCAGCGTTGCGATCGATGTGCCAGCCTTGGGGTTGCAGCAGATTCGGCAGTACAGCCTGTCCGACATGCCGAATGGGCGCAGCTACCGCATCTCTGTGAAGCGGGAAGGCGGCGGTACGCAGCCAGCGGGCTATGTTTCGTGCTTGCTACACGATCACGTCAGTGTGGGTGACGAAGTCAAATTGGCTGCGCCGTATGGTACGTTCCATATCGACGTGAACGCCACGACGCCCATCGTCCTCATCAGCGGTGGCGTGGGGCTAACGCCCATGGTCAGCATGCTGAAGCGGGCGATACAAGACCCGCAACGTCAGGTCGTGTTCGTACATGGTGCTCGCAACAGTGGGGTACACGCCATGCGTGACCGCCTGCGCGAAGCCGCCAAGACGTATGCCAATTTCGATCTGGTGGTGTTCTATGACGATCCGCTGCCGCAGGATGTCGTAGGCCGGGACTACGACTATGCAGGGCTTGTCGATGCCAAGTCGATCAAGGATGCGATTCTGTTGCCTGACGCCGACTACTACATCTGCGGGCCGATCCCGTTCATGCGGATGCAGCACGACGCCCTGAAGGATTTGGGCATCCGCGAAGCGCGTATCCACTACGAAGTGTTCGGCCCTGATCTGTTCGCCGAATAACAGGAAGTCGGTGGGAAGCATTCGGGGACGAACTAACTGCCAGTAACGCTTCCCAGCTGATACGATCTACGGCGATCACGCGATTGGCGAAAAGGCTGCCTGATTTGATCGAACTGGCGGCAGTACCTATCGGCGATACACCGGGGAAACCCGGCTGCAGGGCGAAGATTAGAGCGCGTAGCCTCATTACGTGCCGCATTTAGGTAGTCCTCGCCTAGATGCCTTTTGCCCGCCTTGTGCGGGCTTTTTCGTTGATGCCGTGCAACAACTCACCGATGGCGGCGCTGATCCAGCGTCGGCTAGGGCGGGTAGTCGCCAATGGTTCACTCAGGATCACTAATCGCGCGTTGCACTCGGCTGACGGCAACAGTCCGCATCCACCTTAGACGCTGACCGTTGCCCGCCAATCACGCAATCATTGCATCCGGTTTGTCCTTCAGTTCCATCAACAGTCCTACAGTCGGTCGGTCCTGGCTGCTGAATGTCCAGACGTGGCAGGGACTTCACGATCTTCATCGTTTCCAGACTGACTGTCGCGCCCCACTGGTCAAGATAAGTTCGCGGCGCGACCTGTCATCTATGATCTGCCGTCCGATGCCGGACGCAACCATCATCGCCTGACATTCCGTTGCGAAGGGACGTTTGCCGTCCGCCGCAAGGCGTCCCAGGCAATCGATTGACCCGTCCAGAAAATATGCGGGCATACCCCGATAAAGGACCATCTTGCATGCTGAGTTGACGACGCTAGAATACTTCCTCCCATTCCGCAATTCGCCAGTTTGATCAGATATTACATCTCAATTTCGCCGCACTAACAGCAGGCCGAATGTCCCACTCTTGCTATCTCAGTCTTCGCTGACACGAAGTCGGCCAAAAGACTGGCAGCAGCACCCGAGTTCCATGCCGCAAAGCAGTAAGTCACTCGCCGTCGATGCTGTAGTTACGGCGCTGGACATCTGTTCCAGTGCCAACCGTAATCATGAACCGAGGCTACTTCCACGTAAGGAGACACGCATGCTAAGTCCGCATGAATTCACCACGTTGATGCTGGTCAACGACGCGCCGGATCAAATCGAAACGAATCGCGATGAGATTCACACACTCTTGGAACAACATCTGGTGATCTTTGAACGGGTGGCGTCCGGTCACGGACGACCTTGTATCACACCCGAGGGCCACGCCATCCTGAAAGCTGTAGCGCGTGTTCGTTAGCTAGCCCCGCAGTCTGTCCGCGTGTACAGTGCGTATGGAGGGAATGGACTCCGCCTTGTCTGACAAGCCATTCCCGCCTCGAAGGCAACCGCCAGCGAACGCTCACTGGTTGTGACGAAGGAGGCTGCAATGATCGAATCGTGGATTGGGATTGTGATCGGAACGGTCGTGCTGTTGATCGCGACAACTGGTGTGACAAGGCATTATCTTCGCGAACATCGTCGTGCAGAGTTGCTGCGGCATTTGGATCACCATGACTGGTGCCGCTGGACCCGGTCCCGCCATTGACCAGATGACGGACGACTTCACCATAAGCCGGTTCCGGACAGCGTCCGCTTCAACTTCATTCACGGTGTCAGCGGATCGCCCACGACCCGTTTTCCGTTGTTTGTCTCAATTCGGGATGTGATTCCACGACCGATATTTCCACGGGACCACTTCCTCGAGCGATGTTACTTTGGGTTGTGGCATGCCAACACTCGGCGAATTACCAAGGCCCAGCGGCGCGAGCTTTTGTGCGAAAAGGTCTCGCCGCTCGTCAGGAATGAACACCCATGGACGCACTGGCCAGCTCGCTGAAACATGGAGATCCCTGACGAGAGCGGCGCATAGATGGTTCCAATGCGTATGCCAAGAATTCAACCTCTTTATGAGCGCTTCGAGAGTCGACGAGTACGTGATCTCGCAAAGGAAGATGGCCTCATCCCTCAGATTGACGGCGACCACGTCACAGTACCAGTGCCGACCTGGCGATGCATCGGGGTTACTTCCCGCATCTAGCTGTATGCAGCATTCCATATTCAGGAACATCGCGCGGTCGGCTCTCAGATAGTCAGTGACGATCCCTTGATAGTAGTCCACTCGATGCCTCCCCCTCGTCGACGGTGTCCGGTCCGCTTTTCCCTTGCGTCAACTCGACATTACGCCGACGATCTTGACGTCAGCCGGACTCACTCGTAGCCGGCGTGCTACTGCACGCTGCGCTCGCGTGGTCAGGTCGTATCCCTTCGTCGGATCTGCCACCCGCGCAATGAAGTCGACGCGGCCCGTGACGGCCTTTCCCAGTTTCACTGCCTCGTAGCACGCGGACACCGCCATTCGCTCCATCGTGCTATTCCTTTGCGCCAACGCTAGCCGGCGTTTTCCTCTACAACAACGACATCTGTCCGCCGATGCTCTCGCGGAAGTCGCGGTTACTTTCCTCTGCAGCACTGCCCGGCCGCCTTGCAGGCTTCGTATTCGGAACGATCTCCACAGTCCCTTCGTCCCGTCGATACTCACGGCCCCACTCGGGGCTAAGTACATCGGACGAGAACAACACGCCCGGCGCAATCTGAACGAGGTGACTCATCGGCGGAATGTCCTATGCGGGTTGAACGTCGAAGTGGGCGGCGGCATAGCGAGCGTTGCAGTTCCACACCTCTACCCCGTCACGGCTGAACGTTGCCCACCCGTCCTTTACGGTCATCGTCGCTTTGGGGAACACGGCATCGTGCCCATTTGCAGTTGCTCCGAGTATGGTGCGCTCCCGGCACGTTGCGACGTACTCGCCGTCGACCAGCATGCCGCCGCTCTGTTTGCTCTCCATCCCGTTTCCCACATTATCGGCTTGTGCCGTGATTACTTGATCAACTGCATCCCGGCGACTTTCGCAGCCGTCACGTCGAAAGTAGCCGTGTACTCGCATCCGGCTACATGCCCGGAGCGCTCGATCAGGCAGTCCGCGAAATACGGCTTTGGAGATGCCGCGAAAACGCGAAGTGCCTTTCGCACCGTGTCCGCACCTTCAACGACCAACTCCTTGGTGCCGATCATCGATTCGATGATGTCCTTCATCTGCTCGCGCTCGACGCCATAGCAGCGCCCGAGTACCCACACCACCTCGACCAGTGCGACCTGCGAAACGTACCCCGGCCGCTCGGCTGATAGGGACTCCATCAGCGCCGTCGCCTTCTTCGACTGAACGGCGTCGTCCTGGGCGAAGTAGCGGACCAACACGTTCGTATCCAGTCCGATCATCGCGCAGATGCCCCCTGCTCGGCGATGGCCCGATTCATGTCTTCGACCGACACCGGTTTAGCGGGCTTCTTCACGATGCCCTTGAGCGACGCGAGCGAGCGCGTGGCCGGATAGATCTCATACCGGCCGGTCGCCTCGTTGAAGCTGAATTCGATCCGGTCTCCCGACTCCAAGCCAAGCTGATTGCGCACGTCCACGGGGATCGTGACCTGCCCCTTCGACGTGATAGTTGCTGCCGTCATGGTGACACCTCCGATATTCCTTACTTTATGGTAAGGAATATCGAAAAGCAAGGGCGAAACCGCTGACGTACCGCACGGCCAAAGGCCGCGCAGATTGACGGGCATCACTCGCCGAGATCAATCGCGGCGACAGCTTCCCGCTGTTCGCGTTCGGACACGTCCAAATAGGGCGAGACGTGATCAACGTCGACATGTCCCACAAGCAACTGTACGGCCTCAATGGAATGGCCACGAGCAAGAAGCCTCGAAGCGAATGTTCGACGGCCTGAATGTGAACCGTAGCCCCCCCCAAGCCCGGTCGCGCATAAGAGGCAAGTCACGTCGTCCTGGAGGCTGTCAGCGCCAGATACTCGACCGTTTCGTCGTGGTAGTTCACGCGCCGCTTCACACTGAGCCCTTGTGCGTCAGGATCAACGGCCACATTGGGCATCAACCCACGCCACTTGCTCCGGTCGAGCGCTGTGGCCTTGCCGCGGTCCCAGCGCAATTTGATGCAGCGCTCCAATGCCACGACAGTCTTGGTATGGCTCCGATAGACGCAACGCTCCTTCGAGCCCTTGCAGATCGAACCGCGTAGGCTGACCTCCTCCCGAAGACGGCCGGACCGCTGGAGCACATCGGCGACTTCGAGCTGAGCAATCTCGGTCACGCGCATGCCGCAGGCGAAGCCGAGTGGCAGGACGAGCACGTCGCGCTCCGGGTGTCGACTTGCGACAAGCCGCCGCCGGCGTCGATATCCGCTGCATCCGGAAAACCTACGTCATGCCTCAATCGAGACGTGCGCCATCTACCTGCACGGCGAGGATGATGGACGCCAAGTCTGCCGTCGAATTTTGTATTGCGCCCCGTCGCCGCGACTCGTGCGCTGCGCCTGTGGTTAACGATCCGGCCGAGCACACTGCCAAGCCACAACCGGCTCATCGTCATAGTCGTGCGTGACGGCGTTCGCGAGCCACTCGCTCTTGATGCTGAGGCGTTCGTCGCCGATACACTCGGTCGCTTCCCGTGTCGTGAACAAGAAACAGCGATGCGATCTTGGACCTGTCGCCGTCGATCATCGGATCGTTGGCCTGCTACTGCCGAGCGATTCGTCGACCAGGCTTGCGTGGTTGTCAACGCGGCATGGCAAAACACGGGAATTTTGCGTCCGCCCCACCTATACTAGGGCCACCCGAAGAACCCGGAGGAGACGATGAACAACAATATTGTCGGCAGCGAGGCTCCCACCACCATCCAGCTTGCCACCAAGGCTTACGCCAAACTGCTGTTGGCGGCCTTTGCGCTGGTGCCGGCATATCTCATCGTGTACCTGTATTTCTTCCAGGACCCGTCGCTGAAATTCGAGAATCATGCGTTTCACGAATTGGCGATCGCTGCCGCCACCCTCGAAGGGGTGTTCGTTACCTACGTATGCTGGCGTTGCTATCGCTCATCGGGGGAACCTTTGCTGCGCTGGCTTACGCTGGGCTTTCTGGGTTTTTCGCTGATCTATGTATTGCACGGCATGTTTACCGGCATGGCGCATCACAATATCTGGCTGTTCCTGCTTTATGGACCGGCCTCGCGCCTGACCATGTCAATCCTGCTTCTCATCGGGCAGCTCTCCTATAGTCGCTCCGCCGATAGCGTGATGACGCGCGTCGATCACCGCACCTGGATGACTTGGATCGCGCTGTTCGTGATGATCGACGTAGCAGTCGCCCTGATCGCCTATTCGCCGTCTGCTGGCAACTTGTGGGTGCGACTGTCGATGGAGGGCGGTGCGCTGGTGCTTTCGACGATCAACGTAATCGCGCTCGTCGCGCGCCGTATTCGCTCGCCGCTGATGACCCTTTACGGTATCTCGGTCACATCGTTTGCGCTCTCGTCACTCGCCTTCATCCTCGGGCGGCCATGGAATCATATGTGGTGGCTCGCGCACGTCATTTTTGCGAGCGGATTTTTCCTGCTCAGTTACGGTGTCGTGCAGGCGTTTCACACCACGCGCTCCTTCTCGAAGATCTACAGTCAGGAAGAACTGCTGGCGCGGTTAAGCGAAGCGATGGCCCGCACCGAACGAGCCCTGCACGAGCTGCAGCGGACCAACGAAAAGCTCGAACATATGGCCGCGACGGACCCGCTCACCGGCGCGGCGAACCGGCGGCAATTCATCGATAGTGTCGAAGCTGAAATTGCCCGCGCAAAACGCAATGGCGCACCGTTCTCGCTGCTCGCGCTCGATCTCGACCACTTCAAGACAATCAACGACAGCTACGGACATCAGGCGGGCGACCGGGTCTTGCAGCGTTTCGTCAAGACTTGCCTCGACGCGATCCGACCGTATGAAGGTGTCGCCCGGGTCGGTGGCGAAGAATTTATGGTGCTGCTGCCACGGGCGGCACTCGATACCGCGCTATTGATCGGCGAGCGTCTGCGCGCGGCGATCGCCGGGGAGCCGTTCGAAACAGGCGCGGGCAATCCGATCGCAATCACCGTAAGCGTCGGCGTATCGGAGTTCGGCCGTGATGGCGAAACCATAGATGCAATTCTGCGCGCGGCGGACGAGCGCATGTACCGGGCGAAGCATCAGGGGCGCAACTGTGTCGTCGCGACATAGCGACGTGAGGCTTCCTGCCGACCGTCGGCTCCGGCGGAAGATCAAGGCGCGGCATTTCCGCGAGACGGTCGCGATGCATGAATCAGCGAACCGGGTTGCGGCGTCAGCGACAGCCGCGTGGGCGCATTCGTATTCGTGCGGACGAAGGGCTGCAGGACCCTTCGATTTCGTGCCGTCTCGCATGTTGGCTCGATTCGCCCGGCTGGTAACGATTCGAAGCTCGGGCATCTACCTACGGAGCGATGTGCCACATTTCCAAATCGCAAAGCAGAATGCTTCCACGTGGAACGGATCAAGGTGGCCGGATCGCAATACGAATATCACATCCGCAGCATCCAGCACTTCGGGTGCTTTGCGAGGCACGCGTCGGCGGCACGAACATCGCGGCGGCGACACAGCAATCATCGATCGAGACCAACCGTCACGCTTGCGTTGCGGATTCAACCGGTCGATGCAACGGATTGATAGGTTCGTTCAGCTTGCCAGCAAGGTCGTGAGTGCCGCGATCGTATGCGGCCGCGCGTACCAGAAGCCCTGCGCTTCGTCGCATCCAAGTTCGCGCAATCGGTCGGCCTGTTCGACTGTTTCGACACCCTCGGCGGTCACGCGCATCTTCAGTGCATGCGCCATTGCGATGATCGCGCCAACGAGTTCCGAACTTCCCGCGTCGTCAGGCAGCCCCGCGACAAACGAGCGATCGATCTTGACCCGGTTGACCGGGAAGCGGGTCAGATAGGACAGGCTCGAATACCCGGTCCCGAAATCGTCGACCGCGACCTCGACGCCAAGTTCGCGGATCGCGCGAATCGTTCGCAGTGCGCGTTGCGTATCGGTGAACAGCACGCCTTCGGTGATCTCGATCTCGAGGCACTGAGGCGCGAGCCCGCTGCGATCCAGCGCGGCCTGGATGATCTCGAGGAGATTGCCACGCTCGAACTGCTGCGGCGATACATTCACGCACACGCGCGGCAGATGCGGGACGACGCGACGCAGCTTGCCGAATTCCTGACACGCGGTGCGGATTACCCATTCACCGATCGTGTCGATCATTCCGCTCTGTTCCGCGATCGGAATGAATTCGGCTGGGCTGATCTCGCCGTGAGACGGAAGTTTCCAGCGCATCAGGGCCTCGACTTGCGCGATGTCGCCGGTCTCGAGCGTCACCTGGGGCTGGTACGTCAGCCAGCACTGCTGTCGCTCGAGTGCGCGGGCGAGCATCGACTCCAACTCGAATCGCCGCGCGGCCCGCACGTCAAGCGCGCTGGAGAAATGCACGACGCCGTTCGCCCCCGCGTCGCGTGCAGACGACAGCGCGACATCTGTACGGCGCATCAGTGTGTCGACATCTTCGCCGTTGTCGGGATACGTCGCGATGCCCGCGTGAGCGGCCACGCGAAGATGCGCACCGACGAACTCGACCGGCTCGCACGCGTGCGAAACGACCTTGTCAATCAATTCCTCCGATGCCTCGTCGCTGAGCAGCGCGAATTTCCCTTCGCCGATACTCGCGAGTGCATGCGCGCGGGGGATGCGCGACCGCAATCGTTCGCCGATCACCTGTGCGACCATTTCAACGCCCGGCTGCCCAAGCACATTGCGGATTGTTTCAAGCCCGGACAGCGCGAACATCACGACGCTGAAACGTTCACGAACAGCACGCGCACGCGTAATACGCAGGTCGAGCCGCTCGGCGAACAGTCGGCGGTTCGGCAATTGCATCGAATCGTCGAAATGCGACGCGTACCAGCGTTGGTAGTCCGACAGCGGTTCGTGCGCGCATTCGACCAGGAGACCGACGAATTCGTCCATTGCGTGCGCGTGATAGGTGCGATCTTCAGCCGCACTCGTGGCGGCATCCGGTGCAGGTGCCCCATTAAGCTGCGATATATCGACCCGCACGAGCCGCAATGCGTCCAAACGCCCGCTTACAAACCAACGACTGCCATTCAGTTGCGCGACAGGCGTATTACAGGACACACCGCCCGGTGAGGCCAGGAGCGCCTGAATCGTCGAGCGACCGACGTGCATTGTGGCCGGATGGCCGGTCAGCGCTTCGAACGCGCGATTGACCCAGCTCAGCATCCCGTCGGCGTCACAGAGAAACATCGGATGCGCAGCCTGCAACGCCGCCTGTTCGAAACGCAACGCACGCGCCGGTGCTTCGGACAAACGCGGTCCGCCGCTCGAATTGCCACGTGGGGGCCACGCGTCGACCGGATTACCGGGTGACATTTTTTCGTTCATCGGATTAGGCTTCGGTCATCGCTCTGCGATGACAAGGAAAGGCGGGCCGGCAATGATTGGCCGTGCGGCAAGTCGCGATAGTTCTCGTCCGACAGCAAGGTTAGGCCCGCTCGCCGGATCCCGAGATCATAAGTGATTTAGCCGGTGCGCAACGCATCGGCACCCGATACGATGCGACTGCGTCGGCTCTACAACGCTGCCGCACCATGGGCCGACGGCTTTATCTTGTGCGTCGCGCATCGAGCGGACAGTTCAGCTGTCGCGCGGAGGCTTTTCTTCTCGATTCATGGTCCCGTTGTACCAAGGACGGCGCCAGATAAATCAATGATTATCTTGATAGACGCAAGATGCACGCGGATTTCGTGACGGAATGGCCAGCAAGACACTCCAGCGCGTCATGGAAGACGCTCGACGCGGAGAGCCGCTTGATCCCCAGATGCTGCGCGACAGCGGCGTGAGCGCCCAACTGACCACGTATCTGGTCAATGCCGGGTGGTTGCAACGCCTGTCGAAAGGGGCTTATCTGTTGACGGGCGACGCGCCCACGCGTGACGGATCCTGGCTTATCTGAGCCGACGGGTTCACGGACTGCATGTTGGCGGCAAGACGGCCCTGGACTGGCACGGTGTGCGCCACAACCTGAATTTTCGAGAGCGCGTCGTTCTTTGGGCCGACCGTCCGTATGTCATGCCTGACTGGGTAGACGAACACATGCCCTATACGCTGCAGACGACGCGCTTGTTCGATATGAGTCTGTCGCCAGGAACGGGGCTGTCGACACGCCCCAATCTCGATCCGTCGATTCTTGTTTCCGAGCCCGAGCGCGCCCTGCTCGAGCTCGCGAGTGACGTAGGCAAGCGGCGCGAGAAGGGGCAGCCGCTGGAGGAAGCCATCCATATCGCGTCATCGCTGCCCGATCTCCGCCCGGAGGTGCTCGACGGACCGCTGTCGCGCTGTACGCGCGTAAAAGTGGTCAAGCTGGTGCGTGACCTGGGTAAGGCCAGTGGATTTCCTTGGGGCCGCAATCTGCAACGACATGTCGACCGGCTCGGGGGCGGCAGGCGCTGGACAAGCAGCCGCAAGGGCGGCCCCCGACTCAACCTGAAAGCCTGACGAACGGGTTACTTCAGCAGTTGCGCCTGTGCCAACAAACGACCGATATGTTGCTGTCGTTCCCTCAGTGCTGGTGACCGCCCAGACGCATTTCACATACCCCGCTCGGCGGTCAAAGGTGCACGGCCAACGACCGCATTTTGTAGCCCTTGCCGCAACTGTCCATTGATATCGACGGGGTATCCCGCGCACTGCTGAGATGGTCGTTAGGGAGAGCGCTGGGCGCGGCGAGAGTCTGGTACCCGGAGCCGGACTTGAACCGGTACGCACCGGTCAGAGCGCGGCGGATTTTGAGTCCCCTGCGTCTACCGCTTTCACCATCCGGGTTCGACTGGTGGGCCTGGCCGGACTTGAACCG